>JBJTXF010000001.1:0-5333 GCA_046082145.1 Limnohabitans sp.
GCCGTCGGCCTGCAGTGCCAGCGCTTCCTGGTTGAGGAGTTCTGCAAACGCCATGGCCATTCTGATGCGGCCTTCTTCACCCTCACCATAAAAACGGTCAGCCACGGTGTCCACGATGGTCATGGGGCCGGGCAAGGTGAATTTGATTTTTTTTCGGGTGTGCGCACGCAGCAAGCGCGCCTCCATGGCGTGCACCCTGCCCTTGAGCCGCAACGGGGCCACCACTTGCGGCACCATCGCGTCGTAACGGTTGTTGCGAATGCCCATCTTGACCTTGTTCTCAAAGTCAATGCCTTCGACTTGTTCCAAAAAACCGTGCACGAAATGTTGCCGCGCTTGTTCGCCATCACCAATGATGTCCAGGCCCGCGTCTTCTTGCGCTTTGATCCACAAGAGCGTGGCGTCGGCTTTGGCTTGCTGTAGGGCCTCGCCTTGCGCTTTCCATTGCGGCCAAAGTTTTTGGGTCTCGGCCAGCCATTCGGGTTTAGGCAGGCTGCCCGCGATAGAGGTGGAAAACATGTGGGTACTCCGTTAAAAAAATGGTCAAACCAAGGCGGTCTCTTTAACCAAGGGGTTCAAGGCAAATGCCTCTGATAACAATTCAAAGGATCGGCATTGCACTTGCGGATCGTGCGCCCAGGTGCACACCACCAATTCATCAAGCGACAACGACGTGGCCAAGGTATTCAACTTGTCAGCGGCTTGTTCGGCAGTGCCCACCAATGCATCGGCTTTCATCGCGTCCATGGCACGAAGGTCTTCGGCCGACAAATCGGCCACCGCCAACTCGGGCGGCAACAAGGCGGTGACCCGCCCCCGGTTGCGTTCCAGGCGCCAACGGGCGCGGCTTTGAAAATGCCACCACGCGGCTTCTTCGGTGTCTGCGGCCAAGGCCGACACGCAAATGGTGGCTTGCGGTTTGCTCAAATAAGCACTGGGTTTGAATTGCTCGCGGTACAGGTCCAACGCTTGCTCTACCCCGACACCATCGCTGAAAAAGTAAGCAAACGCATACGGCAGCCCCAAGTGCGCCGCGAGTTGTGCGCCGTAATTCGAGCTGCCCAAAATCCACAAGTTCGGAACCGTGTTCCCGGTGGGTTGCGCCACCACGCCATGTCCTGGATGACCGGGTGGAAAAGGTGTGCCGCTGACCCATGCTTGCAATTCCACCACTTGTTGCGGAAAACGCTCTGAGGCATAGCGGTCGGGGTTGAGCAGCACCGCGGTGCGTCCATCGCTGCCGGGTGCGCGACCCAGGCCCAGGTCGATACGCCCGGGGGCCAAGGCGTCGAGGACTCGAAATTGTTCGGCCACTTTGAACGCAGAGTAATGCGGCAACATGACCCCGGCGCTGCCCAAACGGATGCGGTGGGTGCGCGCGGCGATTGCCGCCAACAACACCTCGGGCGCCGTGCCCGCGATGCTGGGCAAGCTGTGGTGTTCGCTGACCCAGAACCTCTCGTAACCCCAAGCTTCACAGCGTTGCGCCAAATGCAAGGTGTGCCGAATCGCATCGGCTTGCGGATGGCCATGGGAAACCACGGACTGGTCGAGCACGGAGAGTTTCAACATGAATTCATCATACGCAGGACAAACACCGGTTTGCCTCTCCTTGGCATGGGGATTACCTTCCCATGTGCCCCCCATAAAACCGATTAGTATCGGGGCTGGCAATGGAAGCTTCGTGTTTGCGTCGCTTTGTCACAGGAGGTGTCCATGCTGATTCGCGCTTTTTATATCAGTCGCAGTGCGGGTCCACAAACCAGCACCATCACCGGCTCTATTTTGAAAACCGCTTTGGTCTTCAACAAAATCAACCAGGTCACCGGTGTGCTTTGTCAGGGCAAAGGTTTTTTTCTGCAAATCCTGGAGGGAGAGCGTTCTGTCGTGAACCAGCTGTATGGCCGTATCACCCGCGACACAAGGCACAAAGACGTCGAAATGATCAGCTTGCAAGAAATCAGTGCGCGTCAATTTGGCATCTGGTCGATGGCCTTGATCGATTTGGATGAGAGTGACCCGATGGTGGCCTTACAGCACCCGGAGTTTGACCCTTACTCGGCCAGCAGCGAAATGTTGACGCTGTTGATTGATGAATGGGTGCGCAGCGGCAAGCCGATTCAGCAATAAACCAAGCTCAAGCGCTTTTGGCCATTTCGGCTTCTTGCAAGCTGCGCCACATCACTTTGCCGCTGCCGCTCTTGGGCAACGCCTCCAAAAAGCTCACCAAGCGAGGTGCTTTGTAAACCGCCATGTTCGCTTTGCACCAATCCAAGATGTCTGCTTCGCTGACCTGCCCTTGGTGGCTTTGCCGAAGCACCACAAACGCTTTGACAGTTTCGCCCCGATAACTGTCATGCGCGGCCACCACACACGCCTCTTGGATGGCGGGGTGGCGAAACATCAAGGCCTCGACTTCGGCGGGCCAGACCTTGAAACCCGACGCGTTGATCATGCGTTTGAGCCGATCGGTGATGAAGAAATAGCCTTCGTCGTCCACATGGCCCAAATCGCCCGAGCGGAAATAGCG
This sequence comes from Limnohabitans sp., assembly GCA_046082145.1. Taxonomy (GTDB): domain Bacteria; phylum Pseudomonadota; class Gammaproteobacteria; order Burkholderiales; family Burkholderiaceae_C; genus Limnohabitans. The sequence continues at coordinate 2,531 of JBJTXF010000001.1, forward strand.
TTGACCTTGCCAGTTGATGAAGGCGGCATCGGTGGCTTCGGGTCGCTGCCAATAGCCATCAAAAATTTGTGGGCCCCGCATGATGATTTCGCCTTGCTCACCGCTGGCCACTTCTTGCAAAGTGTCTGGGTCAATCACACGGGCGTCCACCCCAATGAAGGGAATGCCCAAGCACTGTTGCTTGGGCCGGTCCGGCGGGTTGCTGTGCGAGGGCGCGGCGGTTTCGGTCAAGCCGTAGCCTTCAACATAGCGCAGTCCGTACAGCTCCCACAAACGCTGTGCCACCGCTTGCGGCATGGCTGCACCGCCGCCGCCGATGGCCACCAAAGAGCGCAAATCGTATTGGTCAAACCGAGGGCTACCGAGCAGGTCAATGACCATGGTGGGGATGTTGGTCCAGTGTGTGACCCGTTTGCTTGAGATCAAATGACCGGCGTAATCGCGGTCCCAGCGCGGCATCAGCACGATGGTGGCACCGACATACACCGAGGTGTGCATCACCGCCACCATACCGGTGATGTGGAACATGGGCACCACACACAAAGCGATGTTTTCTTGTGTGGCGTTGTGCCACATGGCCGCGGCCATGGCGTTGTGCATCAGCGTGCGGTGCGGATGCATGCAGCCTTTGGGCAAACCCGTGGTGCCACTGGTGTAGGGCAACACCGCCAAATCGTCGGGCTGCACCTCATACGTTGGGGGTTCATGGGTGTGGTGGATCGCATCGTGCCAGGCATGCACCCTGCCATGAGCCAGAGGCACAGCGGGGTATTGGGCCAACAGCCAATCTTGCCAGGCCAGTGGCCACTGTTCGCTTGCCTGCGCGGTTGGGTCGAAGGCATCGGTGTATTCGGTTACCAACACATGGTCAAGCGCGATAGCTGGTGGCAAAGCATCGCTGGCTTGAGCCAGGTAGGCAGCCAAATCCGCCGTGGTGATGGCCACTTTGGCTTGCGCGTCTTGAATGTAATGCTCGATTTCTTTGGCACGGTTCATGGGATTGACGGGCACCACCACAGCGTTGGCGCGCAAGATGCCGAAGTGCGCCACCACCCATTGCGGGCAGTTTTGCATATAGAGCAACACCCTGTCGCCCTTTTGAACGCCCTTTTGCGCCAGCCAAGCCGCCAAGCGTTCGGCCTGTTGCGCCAGTTCATGGTAGGTGGTTTGGCGACCCAAGAAATCCAGAGCGGTTTTGCGGGAAAACCGTTGTGCGCTGATGGACAAGTTATGCCACAACGTGGTTTGTGAAGGCGTGAATTGATGGGGAACGCGAAGCGGCCAATGGGCGTGGTGAGGTTTCATGGCTAGCGAGACTAGCCCTTATGGACCCAAGCTGCAAGAGTAAAGCCACTGAGTGGCTGTCACCACAAGCTCAATAAGAGGCCAGCCCTGTCAGGGTTCGCGCTATGCAGCGTCTGTGAATGCGTTGGGGCGTTTGGTGGATGGATTGCGCAAACTAAGCATCGCCTGGAAATAGCCTTTGAGCCAACCCATGTCCACCGGCTTGCGCAGCACATGGGTTCCCGCTGGCAATTCACCGTAGGCCGCGATTTCAGGATCGCTCAAACCCGTGATCACGATCACCGACATTTTGGTGAACTGTGGATGCGCACCCAGTTGTCGCAACATCTCTACACCGTCGATACCGGGCATGCGCAAGTCGGCCATGAGCACTTGAGGTTTGATCACCGGAATGTCTAGCAAGGCTTCAATCGCGGACGCTTGCATGACCGCGTCAATAGGTAAATCCCAGTTGTCAAAGTGCGCTTGGTACATGGCGCGTGTGTTGGCATCGTCTTCGACCACCATCACTTTGAGGTATTTGCCTTGTGGGGTTTGCACCTTGGGAGACAAATTGGCACGGGTTTGATAATCGTGAATGGACTGAATCGAAATACGTCGGTGACCGCCTTGCGTCTTCCACGCCATCAACTCGTTTTTTTCCACCAAAGATTGGATAGAACCCACAGACAAATTGAGTAATTTGGCGGCATAACTGGTTCCGCAGAATTCGTCCGTTGAATCGGGGAGCGCTTTGTGGCTCATGGAGACTCCGCTGAGCTTGGGGTTAAACCAAGAAGAGGCTGTTGTCAAAAAGCGTATTTTAATTGTAATTAAATCAATATACGCTTTCTTTTATTAAATTTTAAGAATTAACAAATTTTTCTTGATTTTGCCCAGTGGATATTTCAAAAAGTGTGGCGAATTTACTTTAGCGCTTTGTAACGCATGCGTTTGGGTTTGGCCCCTTCTTCGCCCAAGCGTTTTTTCTTGTCGGCTTCGTACTCTTGGTAGTTGCCATCGAAGAAGGTCCACTGCGAATCACCTTCACAAGCCAGGATGTGCGTGGCGATGCGGTCCAAAAACCAGCGGTCGTGGCTGATCACCATGATGCTTCCGGCAAATTCCAACAAGGCATCTTCCAAGGCGCGCAAGGTTTCCACATCCAAGTCGTTGGAGGGTTCATCCAGCATCAAGACATTGCCACCGGCAATCAAAGTTTTGGCCAAATGCAATCGACCGCGCTCACCACCGGACAAGGTACCCACACGCTTTTGCTGGTCACCGCCGTTGAAATTGAAGCGGCCGCAATAGGCGCGGCTCGCCATCTCGAACTTGCCGACAGTCAATATGTCTAATCCGCCAGAAATGTCTTCCCAGACGGTTTTTTCGTTGGCCAAGTCGTCGCGGTTCTGGTCGACAAACGCCATCTTCACGGTTTGGCCCAATTTGATCTCGCCACTGTCGGGCGTTTCGCGTCCGGCAATCATGCGAAACAACGTGGACTTGCCCGCGCCGT
>JBJTXF010000002.1:0-5067 GCA_046082145.1 Limnohabitans sp.
CGAACGCTGTGCCCACCAAATGCTACGCCTATGCTTTGGTGGCCAAGGCACACCCCCAAGATGGGTAATTGGCCAGCGAAATGCGAAATCGCAGCCACCGAAATACCGGCTTCTGCGGGTGAACAAGGGCCAGGGGAAACCACCAAATGGCTTGGCGCTTTTTTCGCAATGTCCTCAAGGGAAATTTCATCGTTGCGATAAACCCAAACCTCAGCGCCAAGTTCGCCAAAGTACTGCGCCAAGTTGTAGGTAAAGCTGTCGTAGTTATCGATCATGAGGAGCTTCATTCCAAACCCTCCTCGACCAACTCGCTGGCACGTAACAGCGCGCGCGCTTTGTGCTCGGTCTCTCGCCATTCCATTTCAGGCACGGAATCAGCCACCACACCCGCTGCGGCTTGCACATACAAGGTGTCGTTTTTGATGATGCCTGTGCGTATGGCGATGGCCACGTCCATGTCTCCTGCAAAGCTGAGGTAACCGCAAGCACCGCCGTAAATGCCGCGCTTGACCGGTTCGAGTTGATCGATCGATTCCATGGCATGCACTTTGGGCGCACCGGTCAATGTGCCTGCCGGGAAAGTGGCGCGCAACACATCCATGCTGCGCATACCATCTTTGAGCATACCTTCGACATTGCTCACGATATGCATCACATGGCTGTAACGCTCAACCGCAAACGCCTCGGTCACTTTGACGCTGCCGGTTTTGGCAATACGCCCAATGTCGTTGCGGGCCAAGTCAATCAGCATGACATGTTCGGCGCGTTCTTTCGGGTCGTTGATCAATTCCACCTCTGTGGCTTTGTCTTCTTCGGGGGTGGCACCCCGCGGCCTGGTGCCCGCCAAGGGGCGAATGGTGACCTTGTTGCTATCCGCCGTGCTTTCTTGTCGCACCAAAATTTCCGGCGACGCACCCACCACTTGAAAATCCCCCATGTGATAAAAGTACATATAGGGGCTGGGGTTGAGGGAACGCAATGCGCGGTAGAGGGATAGCGGGCTTTCCGTGAACCGTTTTTTTATGCGCTGACCGACTTGCACCTGCATGAAGTCACCCGCTTCAATCAGGCCCTTGGCGCGCTCGACAGCTTTCACGTAATCGGCTTTGGCAAATTCACGCTCTGGCGGATGGCTTTGCGTGGGCTTGACCACCGGCGCACTGACCGAATAATTCAACAAGGCTTTGAGTTCGCGCAATCGTTTTTTGGCCTTGGTGTATGCCTCAGGGGTATGCGGGTCAGCGTACACCAGCAAATACAGTTTGCCTGACAGGTTATCGATCACAGCCAATTCTTCGGTTTGCAACAACAGGATGTCTGGACAACCCAAGGTATCTGGCGGACAGGTATGCAGCAGCTTCTTTTCAATGTGTCGCACGGTGTCATAGCCAAAGTAACCCGCGAGCCCGCCACAGAATCGCGGCATGCCCGGACGCAATGCCACTTTGAAGCGCTGTTGATAAGCCGTGATGAAGTCCAGTGGATTGCCTTGGTGGGTTTCAACCACCACACCCTGGGTCACCACCTCGGTATGCGCGTGTTCGCCAAAACCTTGTGCACGCAAAAAAGTGTGGGCAGGCAAACCGATGAAGCTGTAACGCCCGAAACGCTCACCACCCACCACGGACTCGAGCAGAAAACTGTATTTGCCACCGTCATGGGTAAAAGCCAATTTCAAATACAACGACAAGGGTGTTTCCAAATCGGCAAACGCCTCGGCCATCAAAGGAATGCGGTTGTAGCCTTGTGCCGCCAGGCTTTTGAATTCAAGTTCAGAGATCACAGAGAGCCTCCACAGCTCAGCCCATCAGGGGCTCAAATAAAAGAACATGGGTGAATGACACCCGACTGGTCAGGAGGCGTAACTTACCGATACTTCCAGGTCACGCCGATCAAGACGGGCGACGCCAAGGCCAAGCTCCCCGTCCATGGGACCCGGTGAGGATATTGAGATGCATAAACATATTGGAAAGTGTAACAAAGCGCGATGTTCAAAGCATCAATTCATCGATACGGTCGATAAACCCATCGCAATCTACCCCTTGAATCGGGTCGCCATGGTTATAGCCATAAGTCACCAGCACCACGGGACAAGCCGCGGCGCGGGCGGCCAAGGCATCGTTTTGCGAATCGCCCAACATCAAAGTGTTTGCAGTTGTCGTGCCAAGCGCCTTGCAGGTTTCCAGCAACGGCATGGGATCCGGCTTTTTGCGAGGAAAAGCATCGCCACCAAACACATGGCTAAAGAAGCCAGCCAAACCCTTGTCAGCCAGCAAGGCTTTGGCAAAAGCCGTGGGCTTGTTGGTCAAGCAGGCCATCTTCAGGCCGCGGTCGTGCAATCGTTGCACCCCAGCTAACACACCTGGATAAATCTGTGCAAATTTTCCGTTCACCCGTTCGTAGTGGTGTTGATAACGCGCAAACGCAGGTTCAAACAAATGTTCAATACCGGTGTTGTTACACACCATGCCGGATGCCTTGACTTCAGGCAATGCCAATTGGTGCCGCAACACCGTGCGAATCAAATGCTCAGAGCCCTTGCCCACTGCGATATTGACCACAGCAGGCGAGACCTTGGGCAGGTCGAGATCCGCCAAACACAAATTAAGGGCCGCCTCAAAATCACCCATGGTGTCGACCATGGTGCCATCTAAATCAATCATGACCGCGTCTAGGCGCGAAAGTATTTGTGGAAGGTTAAGCGCCATTGCGCACCCACCTCACAAACAACGGAAATTTCTTGACCAAATTGGCGATCAAGGAACTGCCCGAGTGAACCACGACGGCCCCTTCGGCGCTTCCCATGTCGGTGGAAGTCCATACCCAACCCAATGGGCCTGAACCAAACCAGGTTTGGTTCAAGGCGGGATCCGAACAGCTTTTCTCTGACAAGCCCTCAAGCTCGGCCTGGGTCGGCAGTCGCCATTTGGCTTGTGCGGCGGTCTTGGTGGCGGTGGCCCAATCTTGAGCGGCGGCTGCGCCGTTGCAAGCGGTGCCATTCCATTGCATGCCGTGAATGCATCGCTGCCAAATCAAGCCAGTGACCTTGTCTTTGACCTCTGACCCGCTGTCGTTGGCCGCTTCATACCGGCTGTCGGGTCGGGTCAATGGGGAATTGTCAAAACAAGCGGCCTGCACCAAGGGGTTAACCAACAAACTGCATGCAAAAAGCATCAACGTATCTTTGTTTTTTTTCATGGGTTTCTTTCAATCCATTCAGTCGGCAAGGGCTTGTCGCATCTGGTCAATCACTGCTTTGTAATCGGGCTTGCCAAAAATGGCGCTGCCGGCGACAAAGGTATCTGCCCCAGCGTTGGCCACAGCGCGAATATTGTCCGGCTTGATACCGCCATCCACTTCGAGGCGAATGTCTCTGCCGCTGGCTTGGATACGTTTGGCTGCATGCTCGATCTTGCGCAAGGCCGAGTTGATGAAACTTTGCCCTCCGAAACCGGGGTTGACGCTCATGATCAGAATCAAATCGATGTCTTCCATCAGCCAATCCAACACATCCAACGGTTCAGCGGGGTTGAACACCACGCCCGCCTGGCAACCCGCGGCCTTGATGGCCTGCACACTGCGGTGCGCGTGGCTGCAAGCATCTGGGTGAAAGCTGATGAGATCCGCACCCGCCTGCGCAAAAGCCGTGGCCAGCGCATCAACCGGTTGCACCATCAAATGCACATCGATCGGGACCGCCACACCTGCCGGCGTTTTGGCATGGGGCTTCAACGCCTGACAAACCAAGGGGCCGAAGGTCAGATTAGGGACGTAATGGTTGTCCATGACATCGAAATGAATCCAGTCCGCGCCAGCAGCGATGACGTTTTTCACTTCGTCGCCCAAGCGGGCAAAGTCGGCGGACAAAATCGAGGGGGCGATGCGGTAGTGGGTAGTCATAGCCGTGATTATGGTGTCAGAATCGATACATGCTTTTATTCCGTCCTGAATGACTCACATCCATGGCAAATTACAAACTCAGTATCGATGTCACGCCGCAATACCTGCCCGATCAATCCAGTCCTGGCGAAAACCTGTATGCCTTTGCGTACACCGTGCATATCCACAACCGTGGCGATATCGCCGCCCAAGTGATTGCGCGCACTTGGCACATCAACGACGCCAATGGCTTGCACGAAAAAGTCAAAGGCTTGGGCATCGTTGGTCATCAGCCCTTGCTTGATCCCGGCGAAAGTTTTGAATACACCAGTGGCACCCGTTTACGCACCCCGACTGGCACCATGCACGGCAGTTATTTTTGTGTGGCAGTCGATGGCGAAAAATTCGATGTCGATATACCGATGTTCGTGCTGAATGCACTCAGCGACACCGGCAGCAAGCGTCACATGCATTGATTCCCCATGGGTGAATTTGACCTGATCACCCGATTTTTCACCCGCCCGGCCAAGCGGGCAGTGCTTGGCGTGGGTGACGACTGCGCATTGTGGCAAGTGCAACCGGGCATGCAATTGGCAGTGTCCTCTGACATGCTGGTGGAAGGACGCCATTTTTTGAGCACGGTGCCGCCCAAACGACTGGGCCACAAAGCCCTGGCCGTCAACCTGAGCGATTTGGCCGCCAGCGGTGCCAAGCCCTTGGCATTCACCTTGGCGCTGGCGTTGCCCCGTGTCGATGAAACTTGGCTACAAGGTTTTTCAGCAGGGTTGCTGGCGCTGGCCGATCAACTTGGCTGTGAGTTGGTGGGCGGCGACACCACACACGGTCCGCTGACTGTTTGCATCACAGTCATGGGCGAAGTGCCGCCCGGGGATGCCCTGCTGCGACAAGGCGCACAAGTTGGCGATGACATCTACATCAGCGGCTCGGTGGGCGACGCCAGAATGGCGCTGGAGGCCATGCGCGGTCAACTGTCTCTCAGCGCCGCTGATTTCGACTGTTGTCGCTTACGCATGGAACAACCCGAGCCACGTGTCGCGCTTGGGTTGGCATTGCGCGGTGTGGCCAATGCTTGCATAGATGTGAGCGACGGCCTGGCAGGCGACTTGGGCCATGTGATCAAAGCCTCGCAAGTCGGCGCGGTACTCACCACCGACTGGATACAAGACA
>JBJTXF010000003.1:0-3479 GCA_046082145.1 Limnohabitans sp.
ATATCCTCAGTCATGATTTTTTCTGACACAAGGTTCTCGTAAATACCGCTGCCGTAGCGTATGGCCAGGTCCAGGTTTTCTTTGCTGAAATCAGCCAGTTGCTTGCTGGCAGTCAACCGGATCTCAAGATCGGGATGGGCACTTTGAAATTGAACCAATCGAGGTCGTAACCATTTGGTGGTGAAAGTGGGCGGTGCACTGATCTTCAAGATGTTTTCAAAGTTTTTACTGCGCACCAAATCGGTGGCTTCGCTCAGGGTGTCGAAAGCCTCTTTGACTTGCGGCAACAAGGCCTTGCCCGCGAAGGTCAAAGACAAAGCATTGTTTTGCCGAATGAACAGCAATTGACTCAAACTGTCTTCCAACTGCCGGACCTGCTGACTGATGGCACCCGGGGTGACATTCAGTTCATCGGCAGCACGGACAAAACTCATGTGCCTGGCAGCGGCCTCAAAGGCTCGCAATGCATTGAGTGAGGGAAGTTTGTGGGGCATGAAATGCATTATGCACCCCAACTATCTCTGAAAAAAAAGACGCTCAGCATTGAAGCTGCCAACAAAATCCTTGCAGGCGCTGTTGCCGAAGCCAGAGCAAACAATTGGGCAGTGAATATTGCTGTGGTAGACGATGGTGGACACCTCTTGACATTTCAAAGAATGGATGGCGCATCGTTTGGGGCCATCGACATCTCTCTCGCCTAAGACAAAACAGCTTCGATTCATCGACGATCAAACACGGTCTTTGAAGAAATGGCAAAGACTCGACCAGCCATTGTGACTTTGCCAAGCAACACGATTTTGTTGCAAGGTGGTCTCAACATCGTGGTCAGTGGACATGGACAAACCGTTGGAGCGGTTGGTGTGGATGGTGTGACTTCGCAGCAAGAGGAACAAATCGCCGAAGCAGGCATTCGTGCTAAAGGGTTTTCTCAGGAGTTCGAAGATGGGTGACACATTTCAAAATAATCTGGCTGATCAAAAGATTCTGGCTAAAGTGAAACTCGTCTCTGGGTCATCGCACAACCATCATTACAATTCACCATCAGAAGTTCGAAGCCAACCATGTTCGCGCCCAAAAGACTGCGAATCGTCCATCCTCAAGGGTTTGGGCAATGGTTGAAAGCGGTTTTCAGATGTCTATACTTATGCAACATGGCTAACCCACACCGTTACAAAGGTAACAAACTAAGTTTGCCGAGCAAGCTTTGCAAAGCATGTGGGCGTGAAATGTCATGGCGCAAGTCTTGGGCAAAAAATTGGGGGCAAGTTTTGTATTGTTCAGAGTCATGTCGCCGAGATAAGTCCAAGCCTCCAGCCCAATAAATCAAATCTGGGTCTGCTAGAGTCCTTAATCAAAAGTTAGCTTGCAAGATCTAAAGACAAAAAAATCAATTCAACAAAAAAATGGATTTACGTATGAACAAATCGCCCATGTTGGTTGGCAGAGCGCTTAAGTCAACCATACTGATCATGGGTGAGTTGGGCTCTATCGGTTCGGATGTGCTAAAGGCCCATAAGGTTCATGACATTGACATAGAGGGTTGGTATCCCGCCAAACTCAGGCAGGAAATTCATGAAGCAGCATACAAACGCTTTGGTTCGGCCGCTTTGCTAAATTTTGGATTTTCGATGGGTGAATATTACTCACAAGACGTGATCACCGCATCGTTAGATCATTACCTGTCATTGATGAACGATTCCACAAAAATGGCAGAAGGATTGGAATGGTTTATCAAGCACTTAACCATTGATTACCATAAGGCTACCAAAGCATCGCAATCCTGTGAATACATTTCATATGGTTTTTTCGCCAAAAAATTAGGTCCATTGCGATATGCTTTTAATGCTGTAACGACTTTACTTCCTCACCATCAATCGTTCAGTGAAGGCATCATTCGAGGATATTTGGTGCGATTCATTTCACACCAATGGGAATTCGAATTAACATTTCATTCAAATAAAACTCAATCTGATGAATTTCACAGCGCTTTTTTCTGGGAATGTGAATTCAAGCCACAACTGAATCCTAAGGTTTCTGCAAGCGAGTCTACGGCTGCTTATCGGCTACACATCAAAGAATTACTTTTCAAGAAAGTTCTGGATGAATCCAACGCTGCGCTCGCTACTTTGATGTCATCGGTACGATATGCGCGCTTGATTCAACAAGCTCAATTACCTCAAATACCATATGCTCAACAGTGGCTGCAGGGCTTCTGTGTTGAATGGCATCCGAGAGACACCATTGGAGGCGATTTTTGGTGGATTTACCACCACCCTGCTTCTGATTCTTTGACTATCGCCTTGATCGATTGCACAGGACATGGCGTACCTGGTGCCATGCTGTCTGTTCTGGTCAATGCCCAGCTGGACAAAATTTTCTCCATGAACCCAACCATCGACTTAGCAGATGCAGTTGTTCAGTTGGATCAATTGGTTCGCAAAAGCTTGCGTCAAGAACAATCTGGCACCGAAAGCGATGAAGGCTGCGATGGCGCATTTGTTCGAATTCACTTGTTGGCACGTCAACTGGAATACGTTGGCGCAAAAATCAACTTATACGAACTGAATGCCCAAGGAGAAAAGATTCAACACAAAGCTGAACGAATCAGTTTGGGATACCGTGATACCCCGCGCCTGAAATTCGCTGCCCAAACACTGTCGATCACCCAAGGCAGCAAGTTTTTGATGGTCACGGATGGTGTGACAGATCAATTGGGTGGACCCTCTGAAAAGCCAGTTGCATTTGGATACAAACGAATGCTTCATGCCATGGAGGCTGCTGCAAATAGAAATGTCAACGAATTGGCTCTGGAGATTTTGCGCAGTGTCCGGGCATGGCAAGGATCACAGGCACAGCGCGATGACTTGACCATCATCGTGATGGAACTCTGAAGCACACCCTTGTGTTCAAAATGGCCGCTCAAATGTCTAAACGATAAAGGCCAAGTACTGATTGCCAAATAATGATTTATTCGATAGTCCTAGCGAATCATTTGGTCAATAAATGGTGGTAGTGCTATCAATGAAGTATGGGTTAAGCCTGAGTAGTATTGCAAATCCAAAATGCCTCTGTTTTTCAAACGATGGTCAATCTCATCAGAGCAAACCGTATCAAGTCTTGTCAGACCTGAACAAACGCACATGGACCATAAGGTTCCATACAAAGGAATAAAGACGGTCCATAAAGTGACGTTTTGAAAAATCCCAGACAATCTTTGGAAAGAATTTCTGACCCGTTCAGGGTGCGCCCAAGGAGAGCCAGTATGAATATTTAAGGTGCCATTTGGGCTGAGACGCTTTTTACAATTTAGCAAAAATATATCTTCATAAAGTTGCTCGGCTGGCCCCACAGGATCAGGCAAGTCCAAAACTATATGGTAAAAAGTCCCTGTGTTTTTGGTTATAAAGCTCAGTCCATCCTCACACAACACTTGTAATTTCGGATGATTAAAAACACCACGATGAATATGATGCAGATGC
>JBJTXF010000004.1:0-2326 GCA_046082145.1 Limnohabitans sp.
CCTTCTTTCTTGCGTTTTTCCATGGAAGCGTCTGAGGTTTGATCATCCATGCGGGTTGCGCCACGTTCGCTGACATCTGCGGCCAAGGTTTCGATGACGATGTCGTTTGGCGTTGAAGCGGTACTCTCCACTGGACAGGTACAGGTGATATCGCCCACCGTGCGAAAGCGCACTTGTCGTTGTTGCACCGTTTCACCGTCGCGCGGCGGCGTCATGTGCGTGACTGGAACCCACAAGCCTTTACGTTCAATCACATCACGCGTGTGAGAGTAGTAAAGCGAGGGCAAGGCGATGTTTTCGCGTGCGATGTATTGCCACACATCGAGCTCGGTCCAGTTAGAGATGGGAAACACGCGGAAATGTTCTCCCGGGTGTAGACGTGTATTGAATAAATTCCATAGCTCCGGGCGTTGAGATTTTGGCTGCCATTGGCCAAAACTGTCGCGGTGACTGAAGATGCGTTCTTTGGCTCGGGCTTTTTCTTCGTCACGGCGAGCGCCGCCTATGAGAGCATCAAATCGAAATTCGTCGATGGCTTCAAGCAATGTGACTGATTGATGCACGTTGCGCGATTCATCCGGGCGAGACAGGCGAACCGTGCCACGCTTCATCGAATCTTCGACACTGCGCACGATCAATTCAGCACCGAGTTCTTTGGCGCGCAGATCACGAAAGTCGGTGACTTCTGGAAAGTTGTGGCCCGTGTCAATCATCAGCAAGGGGTAAGGAATTCGCCCGATGCCGAAAGCTTTCTCGGCACATTTCAACATCACCAGTGAATCTTTACCGCCAGAAAAAAGCAAGGTGGGTCGCTCAAACGCAGCAGCGACTTCACGCAAAATGAATATGGTTTCTTCTTCCAATGCATCTAAATGCGCATTGCTGAGAAGGTGTTGTTCGAGTTCGGCTCTGGCGTTCATATAGGTCATCTCAGTTCAGTGAGTTGGTTTGACATGCAAACCGCATTCTTTCAAGTCGCTGCTTTCCCACCACCAACGGCCGGCGCGGAAATCTTCTCCCAAACTGATGGCACGGGTGCAAGGTGCGCAACCGATGCTTGGAAAAAAATGGTCATGCAAAGGGTTGTAGTCCACTTGGTTCTGTGCGATGTAATGCCATACATCTCCCCACGTCCATTCCACCAAGGGATTGAATTTCACAATAAGTTCACCATTGGTTGTATCGGCCTCTTGTGCGGCCACTTCAGCACGGGCTTGAGATTGTTCTCGCCGCAAACCTGTGATCCATGCGCGTTGACCAGACAGGGCGCGTCCTAGAGGTTCAAGTTTTCGAATGCCACAACAAGCTTTGCGATGGCTCATGCTGTCATAAATGGCTTGCTGTCCGGGCTGTTTGACAAATGCGATCACCGCCTCGTGTTGAGGGCGATATACCTGAATATCGGTGCGTGAGTTGGCTTGAAGTCTTTCAAGAAGGGCCAAAGTTTCATGGTGCAACGCTCCGGTTTCAAGCACAAATACAGGAATGTCAAGCGAAAGCTGGTTGATCAAATGTGTGATCACCACATCTTCTGCTCCCAGGCTGGAGGCTTGTTTCAAAGGATGCCATTGTGCAGCAGCCTGCTTGAGCAAGGCTTGGGTCGCAGCCAGTTTCTCGGCGAAATTGGCGCTGGGTTTGGCTAACAGTTCGGTGGCTTTAGGAACGGGTTTCATCGTGCAAATAATGGTTGAGGTTGGGTCAGATCACCTTGATAAAACGCCGTGAAATGCGTCAACATTTGGCGGCCTTTGTTCAAGTCTTGGTCAGCACGCAAAACCGCACTGCTGAAACCGCAGCGTTGCATTTGGCTGAGTTGGTCTACCAGTACATCGCCCACGGCACGAATATCCCCGTCAAAACCGCAACGGCGGCGCAGCATCAACGCCTGGCTGAATGCACGGCCATCGGTGAACTTTGGAAATTGCAACAAAATAGTTTGTACGCCTTCAAGCGGTTGTTGCATGGGGTCCGCATCATTGGCCAATGACAAGCTGTGCTCGTCGGGCAGTGTGGTGTGTTCGCTGTGTGAAATCAATTGCATGTTCAGCTTTCAATCTACCATGGTCAATGCTTCATCATCGCTGGGATGACGTGCTGTATTAGCAGCCATTTTGAACGGCTCAATTCCGATGCGGTGAAGTGCATCAATGAATGTTTCTCCGTGCTGCCGTTGCTGTGTGTAGACCTGCAAAACAGCGTCGATGACATCGACCACTTCAGCCGATGAAAAAGAGGGCCCAACCACTTTCCCGGCTTTTGGAGCACCACTCAGAGACGAACCATCCGAGCCACCGAGCGTAACTTGATACCACTCTTTGCCATCCTT
>JBJTXF010000005.1:0-2531 GCA_046082145.1 Limnohabitans sp.
TGTCCCCACCAAAGTGTGCTTGCCCATGGGCCAAGCGGTCAATCTTTTGCGCGAAGAACGCGAGGCATTTTTGCTCTGGGCTCACCATGAAAATCACTGAAGTCCGCAGGTCTAAAATGGAAAAAACTTGTTAACGATAGACAAAAAAGACATGACCACTTACACACAACACTACATCAACGGCAAATGGCAAACCGCCACATCCCAAGCATTTTTTGAAGTGCACGATGCCAGCACCGAAGAGGTCATGGCCACTGTGCCCCAGGGCACTTTGGATGAAGCCGGGCAAGCGGTGTTGGCCGCATGTGCTGCATTTCCTGCATGGTCTGCGTTGTCTGTTGAAGAACGTTGTCAATACATCGACAAGATTGTTGCTGCTCTCAAAGCGCGTACCGATGAAATGGCCACGGCCATAGCTCGCGAAGTTGGTATGCCCATCAAGTTGGCCAAAATGGTTCAAGTAGGTGGCCCCGTGTTTAACTGGGGCAATGCGGCCAAAGTAGCCCGCGCTTTCAACTATGAAGAAAAAGTGGGGCATTCTTTGGTGGTACGCGAACCCATTGGTGTGGTGGGGTGCATCACACCTTGGAACTTTCCACTCAACCAAATCACGCTCAAAGTCGCTCCAGCGCTGGCTGCTGGCTGCACGGTGGTGCTCAAGCCGAGCGAGATTGCCCCTGTCAACGCCATGATCTTGGCGGAGATCATTCACTCGGCAGGTTTGCCGCCTGGTGTGTTCAATCTGGTCAACGGCGCAGGACCTGTGGTGGGTGAACTCTTGGCCAGCCATCCAGAAGTCGACATGGTCAGTTTCACAGGATCGACCCGCGCGGGCAAACGCGTGGCTGCTTTGGCCGCAGAAACGGTTAAACGTGTCACGCTTGAGTTGGGTGGTAAGTCTGCCAGCGTGGTTTTGCCGGACGCCGACATGGCCGCAGCGGTGAAAGGTACATTGGCAGCATGTTTTCTCAACAGCGGACAAACGTGCTCAGCGCACACCCGTATGTTGGTGCCCGAGGCAAGCTACCAGGAAGTTAAATCACTGTTGCAAGCAGGCATCGCCAAATATCCTTTGGGGCCGAGCTTGGCCGAAGACAGTCGTTTGGGCCCATTGATCACGGCCAACCAACGAGAACGTGTCTTGGGATTCATCCAGCAAGGTTTGAACGAAGGCGCTGAATTGATTGCTGGGGGCACCGATAAGCCAGCATTTTCCTCAGGCTACTTTGTGCAACCCACAGCGCTGCGCGTGAAACCCACAGACACCTTGGCCAAGGAAGAAATTTTCGGCCCGGTGTTGGTGGTCTTGACCTACAAAGATGAAGATGAAGCCGCACGAATAGCGAATGACACCATTTATGGTTTGGGCGGCGGCGTTTGGAGCGGCTCTGACGAACACGCCATTGCCTTTGCAAGACGCATGCGAACCGGACAAGTTGACATCAACGGTGCGCCATTCAATGGCAATGCACCATTTGGCGGATACAAACAATCCGGCAATGGCCGCGAAAATGGGAAATATGGATTCGAAGAGTTTTTGGAATTCAAAGCCATTCAGCTCAAAGCCGCAGACAAATCCTGATCCATCCTATTTAATACGATGCATATTATGTTAAATCAAAACAAAAGCCGATTTCCCATCCGTTCTGCTACTGTGGCCATGACCATGGGTTTGCTTACCACGGCATCTGTCGCCCAGCCAGGGCCAGGCCGCAATGAAAACACCATGCAAGAAACCCGAGACATTGCAGCTAGCATGTTGAAAGAACTCGGCCAGACATTGCAATCAGCGATAGCCAAAGGTGGGCCTGAAAACGCCATCGGTGTGTGCAAAACACAAGCCCCCGAGATCGCAAGAAACCTGTCGCTCAAACACCAACTTCTGGTTGCACGAGTAGGTACACGCGCACGTAACCCTGTCATGGGCCAACCCAACCCATGGCAAACCCAAGCGCTCAAGCAATTTGAATCTCGATTGGCCCAAGGCGACAAACCTCAAGATATTGAGTATGTGGAAGTGGTCAAGTCAGGTTCCTACGATTTGGAACTGCGGTATGCCAAACCCATCGTGCTGCAACCGATGTGCACCACATGCCATGGTTCACCAGAGCAGATTCCTGACGCTGTGAAATCCAAACTGTCTGAGCTTTATCCCAACGATAATGCTATTCACTACAAACCTGACGAATTAAGAGGCGCGGTCGTGGTTACTCGGATTTTGTCGAACTGACAGGAACAGGTGGGTATTTAAGTTTCCAACTGTGCAAAAAAGCCAAAATATATTCTTTGGCATCTTGCGCATGAGGGTGAAGCGAGTGCTTCGCGAATTCAAGAGCATCGAATCCCAGCTTGTTTGTCAGCCTGGGGTCTGCCCCCTCCTCTAGCAGTAACTTAACGGCAGCAGGTGTACCGTATTGCGCCGCCATCATGAGTGGAGTGGTGCCATTGGGAGATTCTGCATCTAGATAAGCGTCGTTTTCAATCAGCAACCGCATGATTTGAATATGACCTTTTGTCGATGCGTAATGCAA
>JBJTXF010000006.1:0-6725 GCA_046082145.1 Limnohabitans sp.
CCGCGCTGAACTGTGCTCTGGCCCCTGACCTTCATAACCGTGGGGCAACATCAAGGTGATGCCGTTCACACGCCCCCATTTCACTTCGCCCGAGGCAATGAATTGGTCGATGACCACTTGCGCGCCGTTGGCGAAGTCGCCGAATTGCGCCTCCCAGATCACCAAGGTGTTGGGATCGTTGGATGCATAGCCGTACTCAAACCCCAGCACGGCTTCTTCAGACAAGATGGAATCGATCACCGTGAAGGGCGCTTGGTTGTCAGCCGCGTTCTGCAAGGGGATGTAGGTGCCTGTGTCCCATTTTTCACGGTTCTGATCGTGGATCACCGCATGGCGGTGGGTGAAGGTGCCACGACCAGAGTCTTCACCCGACAAGCGCACCGGAAAACCACTGGCCACCAGCGAAGCAAACGCCATGTGTTCGCCCATGCCCCAATCGACAGGCAAGTCGCCCCGACCCATGGCGGCTCTGTCGTCCAGCACTTTTTTGACCAGCGAATGCGGTGTCACACCCTCAGGCAAGCGGGTGATGCGCTCGGCCAAACGTTTCCACTCGGCCATGGGAATGGCGGTGTCTGCCGCGTCGGTCCATTTTTTGCCGAGAAATGGGCTCCAGTCCACGGTGAACTTGGTTTTGAAATTGGTCAACACCGGTTCAGAGGTGTTCTTGCCAGCATCCAGCGCCGCGCGATAGGTTTTCACCATGTCGTCGCCCAACGATTCGCCCAGCCCTTGGGCAGTTAAACGATCGGCATACAGTTTTCGGGTGCCCGGGTGGGCCGCGATTTTTTTGTACATCAGCGGCTGGGTCAGGCTTGGGGTGTCTTGTTCGTTGTGCCCGAGTTTTCGAAAGCAGGTGATGTCAACCACCACATCCTGGCGGAAGGTCATGCGGTATTCCAGGGCCAGCTGGGTGGCCAACACCACCGCCTCAGGGTCGTCAGCGTTGACATGCAACACCGGCGCTTCGACCATCTTGACGATGTCGGTGCAAAACGCCGATGAACGCATGTCGCGCGGGTCTGAGGTGGTGAACCCGATTTGGTTATTGATGATGATGTGAACCGTGCCGCCTGTGGTGTAGCCACGGGTTTGCGCCAGCGCCAGGGTTTCTTGGTTGACGCCTTGGCCGCCGAACGCGGCGTCGCCGTGCACCAACACCGGCAACACTTGGCTGCCAGTGGGGTCGCTGCGGCGGTCCATGCGCGAACGCACCGAGCCTTCAACCACTGGGTTGACAATTTCCAAATGCGAAGGGTTGAACGCCAAGGACAAATGCACCGGGCCGCCAGGTGTGGGCACGTCCGAGCTGAAACCTTGGTGGTATTTGACGTCGCCCGCAGGTAACTCTTCGGGGGCCGTGTGGTCAAACTCGGCAAACAAGTCTTTGGGCATTTTGCCCATGATGTTGACCAGCACGTTCAAGCGACCACGGTGCGCCATGCCGATCACCACTTCTTGCACGCCGCTGATGCCCGCGCCTTGGATCAATTCGTCCATGGCGGCAATGAAACTCTCTCCACCTTCAAGAGAAAAGCGTTTTTGCCCCACGTATTTGGTGTGCAAATAACGCTCCAAGCCTTCGGCGGCCGTGAGTCTGTCAAGAATACGTTTTTGTTTGTCAGCGCTCAACTGCGGGTGGCTGCGGATGCTTTCAAGCTTTTGTTGCCACCAGCGCTTTTCACGCATGTCGGTGGTGTACATGTATTCAGCGCCCAAGGTGCCGCAATAGGTTTGCCGCAGGGCATTGAGCAATTCGCGCAAGCTCATGCGGTCTTTGCCAAAAAAGGTGTTGCTGGTGTCGACAACTGTTTCTTGGTCAGCGTCAGTGAAACCATAAAAAGACGGCTCCAACTCGGGAATTTGAGGACGCTCTGTGCGCTGCAATGGGTCTAGGTTGGCCCACAGTTGACCTACGTTGCGGTAGGCAGCAATCAATTGTTGAACAGCTGTGCGCTTGCGCCCCATCTCCAGGTCGGCGCTGGCCATGACCACGCGGGTGCCACCTTGTTTGGCGCGTTCTGCAAATGCATTGATGACCGGCAGATGCGGCACATCTTTGGCTTGAGTGCCATCGACGGCGGGCACATGCTGCAAAGCATCAAAGTATTGCCGCCAAGTGTCTGGCACGCTGCCGGGGTTGAGAAGGTAGTTTTCATACATCTCTTCCACATAAGGGGCGTTGCCGCCGAAGAGATAAGTGTTGCCTGCGTAGGCTTGATAGACGGACGAACCCGCCGACGATGTGTCGCTCATTGCTGACCTCCGTTTCCCTGAAGAAAACATTAGCTTGGTTGATGAACCCTCCGCGACACGGCTGAACCGGTTAGCGGATGCTACCGGCGTCTTGTTGAACGCCGGTATGTGTTGCGCATTGTGCCACTTAAGTCAGCTGCTCTTTGATCTGTTGCAACGGCGTCGGGTCATCAATGGTGGTGAGGTCTCCGGGGTCGCGTTGTTCGCACACGGCTTGTATGGCACGGCGCAACAACTTGCCACTGCGCGTTTTGGGAAGCAAGCTCAAAAACAACACACGCGAGGGTCTGGCAACTGCCCCGAGTTGGCTGTCGACCAGTTTCATGATCTCGCCTTCAAGTTTCAGGCGTGCAGCCGAATCGCCCAGCGAGGAAGCGTCTTTGGCCACCACAAACGCCATCGCCACTTGGCCTTTCAATGCATCTGCCACGCCAACCACCGCCACCTCGGCAACGTTCGGGTGGCTGGAAATGCTTTCTTCAATCTCTCGGGTGCCCAATCGATGTCCAGCCACGTTGATCACGTCGTCGGTTCGGCCCAGGATGTAGAAATAACCGTCGTGGTCACGCACGCCCCAGTCAAACGTGGAATAAACCATCTTGCCGGGCACACTCTGCCAATAGGTTTTGACAAAACGGTCGTCATCGCCCCACAAGGTTTGCAAGCATCCCGGGGGCAACGGACCCTCGATCACCACGACGCCCTTTTGGTCTGCGCCGCTCAGTTCTTCACCGGTGCAGTCGTCCAGCAACTTCACGTTGAACCCATACATGGGCACGCCTGGGCTGCCAAATTTGCTGGGCATTTTTTGAACACCATTGGCCACGGTCAAAATCGGCCAACCGGTTTCGGTTTGCCAGTAGTTGTCGATGATGGGCTTGCCCAAGCCATTGGCAATCCATTGAGCGGTGGGTTCGTCCAAAGGTTCGCCAGCCAAGTAGAGGGCTTTGAGGCTGCTGATGTTGTATTGAGACAGCAACGCAGGGTCTTGCTTTTTCAACACACGCACCGCTGTCGGGGCGCTGAACATGTGTGTGACCTTGTATTTCTGCACCAATTCCCACCATATGCCGCCGTGCGGACGGGTTGGCAAACCTTCGTACATCAGCGTGGCCATGCCTGCGATCAAGGGGCCGTAAATGATGTAGCTGTGGCCGACCACCCAGCCAATGTCGCTGGTGCTGAAATACACCTCGCCCGCACGGCCCTCAAAAATATGCTGCATGCTGGCCGCCAAGGCCACGGTGTAACCACCTGTGTCGCGTTGCACACCCTTGGGCTTGCCGGTGGTGCCTGAGGTATACAAGGTGTAACTGGGGTGCTCACTGGCCAACCACACACAGGGGACTCGCGCTTGCCTGTGTTGTTGACGCAAAGCCGCGTAATCGTGGTCGCGTCCAGCCACCTTGCTGGACGCGGTCAAACCCCTGTCCACCATCAACACCGCCGTGGGTTTGTGTTGGCTCAAAGAAATGGCCTCGTCTAAAAGCGGCTTGTAGGGCACGACTTTGCCTCCACGCGAACCCGCATCGGCGCTGATCACCAACACCGGTTGGGCATCGTCAATCCGCGTGGCCAACGAATGCGAGGCAAAGCCGCCGAACACCACCGAATGGATGGCCCCGATACGCACACAGGCCAGCATGGCGAAGGCGGCCTCGGCAATCATCGGCATGTAAATCAGCACCCGGTCGCCCTGCTTCACGCCCAGGCTTTGCAAAATAGCCGCCATGCGCTGCACTTCATCGCTGAGTTGCGCAAAACTGTAAGTGACTTCTTGGCCGGTCTCGGTGGACACGTAAATCAGCGCGGGCTGGTTGGCGCGGTCTTTCAGATGCCGGTCCACCGCGTTGTGACAAAGATTGGTCTGCCCGCCGACAAACCATTTTGCAAAAGGTGGGTTGCTGTGATCACACACCTGAGAGGGCGTCACGTGCCAATCGATCAATTGGGCTTGCTCGGCCCAAAACCCGTCGCGGTCATGAATGGAGCGTTGGTAAAAACTGGCGTATGCGTCCACAGGGCTTCTCCCGTTCAGTTCATCACTTGATCAAAGCTTGCACGGCTTTGAATTGCGGGTGGTCTGCTGATCGCAACCATTCAAACAACACCATTTCGGTGGTCAGAAGTTCTGCACCTGCTGCGGCCAATCGGTCGTAAGCAGCGTCGCGGTTGCGTTCTGTGCGCGACGTGCATGCATCGGTCACCACCCACACCTCAAATGCTTCGTCCAACAAATCCAGCGCCGTCTGCAACAAACACACATGGGCTTCGAACCCGGCCACCACAATCGCAGAGGCTGACTCCGCTTGGGCAGGGGGTTTTTGCAAATGCTTGGGCAAGCTTCGCGCATTGCCCGCGGGCTTGGATGGCATTGCAGGGCGCAGCCACTCCACCAAACCTTCCTCGCAAGCGCTGAAATGCATTTTGGCCAGCGTTTGCCTACAAAGGGCTTTCATCTCAGGCGGATTGGGACCCAATTTTTCGGGGTTTTGCTCGGTGCCCCAAGTGGGTACACCCAGCAGATGTGCCGCTTGCGCCAATCGCATGGCGTTGGCCACACACAGATCGGGCTGAAACAACGATGCCATCAAACGGGTCTGGTAGTCCACCAGAACCAATTGGGAGTCTTCAACATCAAGCAACATGGTTCAAATCTTCACGACAACACGACCACGCACTTGTCCGGCCATCAGAGCGTGCGCTTTCTCGATAGCTTGGTCCAAAGGGATTTCTTCCACCATGTGCTCCAGCTTGGCGAGGTCCAAATCAGCGGCGAGTCTGTCCCAGGCCTGTTGGCGCAAAGACAACGGTGCCATCACCGAATCAACGCCGATCAACCGCACATTGCGCAAGATAAATGGCATGACGGTGGTGGGCAAGTCCATGCCTTGCGCCAAGCCACAAGCCGCAACCGCTCCGCCATAGCGGGTTTGCGCCAACGCATTGGCCAAGGTGTACGAACCCACCACGTCGACCACACCGGCCCAACGTTCCTTTTGAAACGGTTTGCCGGGCGTTGCCAGTTCGGCGCGGTCCATGATGCTGTGCGCACCCAGGGATTTCAAATACGCCTCTTCGCTGGCTTTGCCGGTGGCAGCCACTACTTGGTATCCCAGTTTGGACAACAGTGCAATCGCCACACTGCCCACACCTCCGGTGGCACCAGTCACCAAGACCTCACCTTGCCCGGCTTTGACACCTTGCTGCTCCAGCACCATCACACACAACATGGCCGTGTATCCGGCGGTTCCAATCGCCATGGCTTGCCTGGGTGTGAAGGCTTTGGGCAATTTCACCAACCAGTCTCCTTTCAAACGCGCTTGCTCGGACAAACAGCCCCAATGGGTTTCGCCCACCCCCCAACCGTTGTGCACGAAATGGTCTCCGGTTTTCCAATTCGGGTGGTTGGACGACAAAACCGTGCCGGCGCCATCAATCCCTGCCACCATGGGCCAAACCCGCACCACGGGACTTTTGTGGGTGATGGCCAAACCATCTTTGTAATTGAGGGTGGAATACGCCACTTGCACGTGCACATCGGCTTCGGGCAATTGGGCGGGATCCAGCGTTTGGACGCTGGCTTGGAAGGCGGGTTCTTTGTGCAGGGCAATGGCGCGAAACATACAAAAATCCTTTGAACATCGTGAATTGTTAAGTGGCCGATTGTGCGGCAGCCTTGAAAGGGTGGCCAGCCGTTATGATCCCACCCCATGTTTCGCCTGTTTTTCCTCTGTTTCCTGTCCATTGGCATCGCCCACGCAGCACCCAATGCTGAGGACAACGGCGACTTGGAAGCGCTGATCAACCCATCCTTGGTAGTGTCTGACATCAGCCAAATGGGACAGCATGTGGGCAACCAAGCCTCTGAACTGGTGGTCAATGCCATGGGGTTTTTAGGCGTGCCCTACAAACGCGGCGGCTCGGGAGCCACTGGATTTGATTGCAGCGGTTTTGTCCGCGCCATGTACGAAAACACCCTAGGGCTGGTATTGCCGCACAACGCCAAAGCGCAGGCTGCTGTCACCCAAACCATTGACAAAGATGATCTTCAACCGGGCGACCTGGTGTTTTTCAACACCTTGCGCAGAGCGTTCAGCCATGTGGGCATTTATGTCGGCGAAGGCAAGTTCATCCATTCACCCCGCGCGGGCGGTGAAGTACGCATCGAAAACATGTCTGACAGTTACTGGCGCAAGCGTTTCAATGGCGCGCGTCGTGTCAGCGCCAGCACCCTCAACAACCCATCGGACTCCGCCCTTCGCTGATCCGGTGTTTTAGGACCAGACCATGGCTGATCCGATGCTCATCGCCCGCAACACCGACACCGAATGTGTCTTACTGCCACCGTTGGTCAACCGCCATGGTTTGATCACCGGCGCCACCGGGTCGGGCAAAACCGTCACCCTGCAAACCCTGGCTGAAGGCCTATCGCGTATTGGCGTGCCTGTGTTCATGGCCGATGTCAA
>JBJTXF010000007.1:0-2877 GCA_046082145.1 Limnohabitans sp.
GCAAGCATAAAACACCGATCAATAACCAACTCTGCTTTCGCAGCCCCATGGCAAGCCAAGCTCTGGCGACCCACAAAATCAGCAAAGCAGGAACCACGGCATGCCAGCGGTGGACCATGTGAATTGCAGTCAAGGCCTGAAATGGCAGGGCTTGGCCCGAGGCATCTTGACCGAGGGGTCGCCACAACTCAAACGCCTTGGACAGGTTCATCTCTGGCCACCAACTGTTCTGGCACATGGGGTAAGTGTCGCATGCTAAAACGGCGTAGTTACTGCTTACCCAAGCACCTAATCCCGTTTGCATGAACACGCTCAATAAAGTCAACACTGTGAGCAAATACAACCTGACAGGCAATGGCCTCGCAGCAGTTTTTTCGTAGAAATGGCGTTGCCTGGCAAGCTGAACGGTGAGTAACACCAATAAAACCATGCCGCCTAGCAAATGCAATGTGACAAACAAAGGGAACAATTTCATGGTGACTGTCAGCGCTCCAAATGCTCCCTGCACGCTCACCCAAAGCAATGACAATGAAGGCCAACCCCATAAACTGCGTTCAGCACGCCAAGAAAACACGGCCAGCGTCAAAATCAAAACACCAACCAACATAGCCAAATAGCGATGGATCATTTCAATCCACGCTTTATAGAAGGTCACGGGCCCAGTAGGCATGGCCGATTGCGCCTCAGCGATATGGGCGCTGGCCCCTATGGGACTGGCATAACCGTAACAGCCTGGCCAGTCAGGGCAACCCAGTCCAGAGTCACTTAAGCGGGTAAATGCACCAAACAGTACCAAATCAAATGTCAAAAACAAGACCACCATGGTCAAGTGTCTGACCCGAACTGTTGTTTGTGATTGGCGGTTTTTCAGCCATACCCATGTCAAAGGAGCTGCAGCTAACAGAAAAGCCAACAGCAGCAATTGCAATAAAGGAGCGATATTAAATGGGGCAACTTCATTCATCAAAATCAACGCCCCGCTTTATCCCAGTGCACAGAGGCACGCAGCAAACGGTCCCAATCGCGCTTGAGGGCAGAGGCCTGCTCCATGGTCAAACGCGGAGGAAATCGCATCATCCAATTACCGTGGGGATCGATCAAATACAAATGCTCATTCAATTCATGACCCGTTTGCGGTACCAACCATTTGGACAGATCGTCAGTTACCACACGCAACACCACGGCATCTGTCAATCCGGCCAGAAGCAAGGGCGAAATGTCTGCTTTGTCATTAACTAACCAGACCCAATCTGTGCGATCTGCTTCACGTCCAAGCGTCGCTCGGATTTGTCTTTGCAACAACAAATTGTTTTGGCACTGGGCCTCACATGCACCTGAGGAAACGCTGACAATCAACCACTGACCTCTTAAATGTGTTAATTTAAAAGGCTTACCGTCCAACGACTGGGCCAAAATATCAGGAATAGGTTGCGCAGGCTGAATCAATTCCCCAAAGTGCCGCAATGTTTGTGGGCGAATCACATAATAAGTAAGGTAAGAGGCGATGACAGGCGAGGCACACATCAATAACACCAAGATCATCCGCCAACGGCCACCCCAGGTACGTCTAGCGTCTTCTTGCACTGAAGCCATTGGATCGGGTAAGTCGTAAATCGTCAACCCAAGCGCTTGCGATGGAGATTCTTCAGCTTTGTTGTTTTGCATCACGCCAAGGCCCTATCCATTGAAACCAAATAAACAGTATCGCAATCAATCCACTTAATGCAAACCATTGAAAAGCGTAGCCCTTGTTTTTGTCTGCCGACCCAGAAACCACTGGCCAATCACGCGACAAACCATCTGAATTTGCCCCAGTTTGCACAACCAAAGCACTCACCTTCTTGTTAACCATGGCTTGCATGGTTTGCATGTCCAAGTTAGCACGGATTTGCAATTGTCCGTCTTGTAGAGGACCATTTTGCGTCGCTTTCAATTCAGTCATCTGCGACAGACCAGCGGAAATACGCCCTTCAATTTGAATGTACTGGGTTGGAGTCTGTATAGGCGCAGCTTTGGTTGCATCTACCGGATCGCGAGCCACCCAACCGCGCTGAATCCACACCACTTGGTCATCGCTCCATTGAAGTGGCGTAATCACCCAAAAACCTGGACGGCCCTTATGCTGACGGTTATCCAAATACACCGTTTTCTCAGGCAACCAAAAGCCCCTGAGCTGAACACGCCTGTGCGCAATCGACCAAAGCTCTGGGTTTTGTTGCAAACTGATTGCATCCAATGGCGGCAACAGCATCTGCGCTTCTAACTGTCTTTGGTATTGCACTTTTTCTTCTGCGCGAGACAACTGCCACCAACCTAGCCTCAAGGTCAAGGCAATGCCTGCTAAGGCAGCAAAAATCACGATCAAGGATCGCCCTTTCTCCATGGGGATGATGGTCTCGTTGGAATTCACTGGATAATCAAAGAAATGAACATATTCATAGCAATAGCATTCTTAGGCATACTGGTTGCGTTGTGCACTGCATTGTTATTCATGTTGCGTAGTGACACTGAAGATGCTCCCAAATCCAGTCGCATGATGCGGGCTCTTGCTTTTCGTGTCGGTATCTCGGTTGTTCTTTTCTTGTGCATTCTTCTTTCTTGGAAGCTGGGTTGGCTGCGACCAACGGGTATTCCGTTGACACCTGTTTAAATCAATATGATTTCTCTCAACAAACCAAACTCATCATCTAAAAGATAAACAATCTATGAAAAAGGCCGCTGAAGCGGCCTTTTTATTGTTGAATGATGATCAGAGCCAATAAACCAATACATACAAACCCAGCCACACTACGTCAACAAAGTGCCAATACCAAGCAGCTCCTTCAAAACCAAAGTGTTTTTGGGAAGAAAAATGGCCTTTTTGCAAGCGCAAAGTCA
>JBJTXF010000008.1:0-2666 GCA_046082145.1 Limnohabitans sp.
CGGCTTTTGTCCGTCGCAAGTCGCGCGAACGTGCTGCCAGTTTGAGTGGTCAATTGCCCGGGTACGACGTGAAAGTGGGACAAGCGTATGCGGTGATCACGTTAGATACCAAAGGCGAGCACGAGTACCATGCGGTTGAGGTGGATGATGCTGGCGGGCGTGGTACAGCAGTCATCAAAGTCAACGACAAAAACTATGCTATTCACAGCAACTCGCGTTTGAACGACATTGCTATTGAAGGCACGGTGAACGGGCAACCGTTCACAGCGCAAGTGGAGCGCGGTTCAGCTAAAAATCCACTCGTGTTGCAAGTGCAGCACCACGGGCGACGTATCGATGCTTTGGTAGTGTCTCCGCGCATGGCAGAGCTCTATCAAAAAATGCCCTTCAAAGCACCGCCCGATCTCAGTCGTTTTGTGCTGTCGCCCATGCCGGGGTTGCTGGTGAATGTGTCTGTGGCTGTCGGTCAAAAAGTGCAGGCTGGCGAACGTGTGGCAGTGATCGAGGCCATGAAAATGGAAAACGTGTTGTTTGCCGCGCAAGATGGTGTGGTCAAAAGCGTCATGGCCAGCAAAGGTGAGTCGCTCACTGTTGACCAGGTCATCGTGGAGTTTGCATGATCAGGCCATTCAAAGTATTGGGTATTCAGCAAATTGCAATAGGTGCAACTGACAAGCACGCCTTGCGAAAGTTATGGGTCGATTTATTTGGGCTACCGATTACAGGTCATTTTTCTTCCGATAAAGAAAATGTCGATGAAGATATTTGTGCGATAGGAACGGGTCCTTTCACGGTTGAAGTGGACTTGATGCAACCCTTGGATCCTGAAAAAAAACCCGCTGTTCATGCAACGCCACTCAACCATGTGGGCTTATGGATCGATGATTTGCCCAAAGCTGTGGATTGGTTGACCGCGCAAGGTTTGCGATTTGCGCCGGGGGGTATTCGCAAAGGCGCGGCGGGTTTCGATATTTGTTTTATACATCCCAAAGGCAATGCTGAATTTCCTTTGAGCGGAGAGGGTGTGTTGATCGAACTGGTGCAAGCACCGCTAGAGGTGATCCAAGCCTTTTCGGCCTTGGCAGCCCATACCAACTGATACGTGCTTGGCATGATGTGCTTGGTTCAGCCGTGAGGACGAATTCCTTGTAAAGAAGCCTTACAGACCTCTTTGGGCTTTTGCTCGCGCCAGTGCTGCTTCAACACGGCTTTGTTTGTTGTCAGGCGCCACGGCGGGTTCTGAGACGGCTTGCTTACTCAAGCGAAAATTTCTTTTTTCATAGCGTTCTCGCGCTTGGATCGCCAGGGCTTGTGACCAGGCGTCCCATCCACTCATATCACCGCTGACATTTTCCAAATGCATGCAGTCCACAGGGCAAACAGGAAGGCAGAGTTCACAGCCGGTGCAAACCTCTTCCACAACGGTATGCATGCGCTTGTGTGTGCCGATGATGGCATCAACAGGACAGGCTTCGATGCATAACGTGCATCCTATGCACCAGTTTTCATCTATCCATACCAAGCTGCGCGGACCTTCCTGGCCGAACTCAGGGTTCAATGGCACAGGCGCTTGCCCGGTGAGGTTTGCCAATCGATGTATACCTTCTTCGCCACCCGGAGGACATTGGTTGATCGGCGCTTGTTGCTCTGCCATGGCTTGTGCATACCCCGCACAGTCGGGATAGCCGCATCGCGTGCACTGCGTTTGTGGCAATACCGCCAAAAGTTGCACGGCCAGTGACACAGGAATTAAGAAGTGGCCTTGCGACGGCTACTGGCCACTTTGGAGATGGGCTTGGCAGCCGATTTAGCAGCCGCAATTTTTTTGGTTGATGTTTTCTTGGCGACCTTGTGGTGTGCTTTGATGAATGACAGCACTTCAGGATAGACCAATTCACGCCAACGGCGGCCACTGAAAATACCGTAGTGCCCGGCACCTTTGACTTCGTAATGGCGTTTGTCACCGGCGGCAATGCCTGAGCAGAGTTTGAGAGCGGCTTTGGTCTGGCCGGAGCCTGAGATATCGTCGAGCTCGCCTTCGATGGTGAGCAAACCACAACCGCTGATATCTTGCGGTCTGACGCGTTCAATGTCGCCTTCTTCTGAGCGCACATCCCATGTACCGCGCACGAGTTTGAAGTCTTGAAACACCGTTGCAATTGTTTCTAAATAGTAATCAGCATCCATGTCGAGCACGGCATTGTATTCGTCGTAGAACTGCCTGTGTTGCTCAGCGCTGGCATCATCGCCTTTGATCAAGTCTTTGAAGTAGTCATAGTGGCTTTTCATATGACGATCAGGGTTCATGGCGACAAACCCTGAGTGCTGTAAAAAGCCAGGATAGACGCGGCGGCCGGCGCCGGGGAAATTGACAGGCACACGATAGATGACATTGTTTTCAAACCAGTCGTAGCTCTTGTTCATGGCCAAGTTATTCACCGCGGTCGGTGACTTGGTGGCGTCGATAGGACCACCCATCATGGTCATGCTCAAGGGCAAAGTCTCGCCACGACTGGCCATCAATGACACCGCAGCCAGCACAGGGACAGTGGGCTGACAAACACTGATCACATGGCAATGGCCTTGCGTGGATTGAATATGGCGTATAAAAGATTGCACATAGTTGACATAGTCGTCCAAGTGAAACTCACCTTCACTCAGTGGCA
>JBJTXF010000009.1:0-9864 GCA_046082145.1 Limnohabitans sp.
TCAATCAACAACAGGGTACCGTTTTCATCACACAAATCACGCAAGCGTTGCAACCACTGTTGCGAAGCAGAAATACTGCCAGCGTTTCCGATGATGGGCTCCAACAGCACACAGGCAAGTTGCTCACCACGCCAACGGAAAATATGTTCAAGCGCCTCGTAATCGTTGAGTCCGATGATGTCAACCAGATCACGGGTTTTTGCAGGTATGCCAGCGCCGAAGGGAATCACAGATGGCGCTTGCTTATCACCCAGATTCCAATTTTCGACATCGGATTTCCACATCAGTTCATCGTACAAACCGTGAAATCCGCCTTCAACCATGACAATACCTTCGCGTTTCGTGAAGCCTCGTGCTGTTCGTACCGCCCCCATCACAGCCTCTGTTCCAGAATTGGCAAACCGCATTTTTTCAATCTGCGGACACATGGCTTTGATTTGCTTGACCACTTCGGTGTCAAGAGCAGTAGCAAAACCTGTCAATATGCCAGAGCTTTGAATTTGACGGATAACAGCCGCATCCACTCTTTCGTCTTGGTAACCCAAAATAATCGGGCCATACCCTAAACGGAAATCGACATAGGATTTGCCATCGCTGTCAACCAACTGGCAGCCCTTGGCCTGCTTCACAAACACAGTTTTGTCATCGCCCCAATAACGGTAGTTTTCAGCCACGCCTTGCGGCATGTGCAAATGCGCTTCCTTCATCAATTGCGACTGATTCATCTTCTGGCAGCCTAAACAGGTGCAGGTCGAAGGTAATGACCCACTTGGTCTTCCAGCAACTTCACCACATGCAATTCCGCGGCTTGTGGTCCGTAAACAGCTTGGGCCTTTTCAAAGAGAGCAAGCGCGTGTGATCCCATCGGTAACTCATACCCTTGCGACTTTGCAATGTCATTGATCAAGCCCAAATCTTTGCAACACAAGGCCAAAGAAAAACTGGGGTCGTAGTGACCCGCAAATATCGAAGGCACATCATGCTCTGCCACCCAACTGTTACCTGCGCTTGACTTGATCGCCTCCCAAACGGTATTTAAAGGAATATCCGCCTTGGCACCCAACATCAACGCTTCACCGATGGTTGCCGCACTGACAAACCACAACAGATTGGTGAGCAACTTCACCGTGGCACCGTTGCCAGCTTTACCCACATGAAATATCTTTTCGCCGATCACCTCAAATATGGGTCGGTGTGCTTCAAATATCGGCAAGGAGCCACCGACAAAAATAGACAGTCTTCCCAGAGCAGCGAAGTCGACAGCATTCGTCACGGGAGCTTCTAAATAGTTGACGCCGTTTTTTTCAGCCAATTCAACCAACTGTTGAATCAATGCGACTGAGCTTGTGGTGGTGTCAATCACTGTAGCGCCTTGACGAAGCATGCTCAACATACCTTGCTCACCAAGCATGACTTGCGCCACTTGCGTCGGCCCTGGCAAAGACACCATCACTACGTCAACCTCGCTGACTGCCGCACGCAAACTGCTGGCTAAATGCGCGCCAACTTGTTGCAAGTTAGAGGTTTTGGCAGGGTCGATATCGAAGACGTTGACCGAATAGCCCGCTTTCACCAAATTCATGGCCATCGGGTTGCCCATATTGCCCACACCGATGAACGCCAGTTTGGGGAGTACGCTCATGATTTCACAAAGCTCACAAATTGGTTAGCGTTGACTGCCGAGGGTTGATATACCAAGCCCATCGAGGCCAATATCTCACAGGCCTGCGCGAAAGGATAGGTTCTGTAGTCGATACTTTGTTCCATCAGTCGATGTGGGCCGTCGTCCAAAAAATATTGTTTATTGAAACCATGCGGCAATGGTGTGATGGATTGTGAATACACATATCCATTGCGAATAGGTGTTGCGTAATTACTATGAGGGCCTTGCACACCCAATAACAAATGGCCATGTGATGCAATGTGCTTGGCGACCCTTTCCCATCCGTTCAAATTGGCTTGGTGGTCGTAGATATGGCTGACCAAAAACGGTTCATGGATGCCATCCATTACAAAGTACCAAACTCCACCATAGGAAAAAGCCAAATCGAACTGCTGATACAAATCCAACTCAGTGACATTTTGGTGTTCAAGATGCACATTAGAATATTTAGCCAGTCGATGTCTGGCAATTGCCAACATAGCTTCGGTCAAATCAAAACCCGAAATATGGATGTCATTTTTTCTGCGGGCCAACTCCTCCAGAATCAATCCTGTGCCACAACCCATTTCCAAAACACTGTTAAACCTTGGGCCAGCTAGTAATTCATTCACAATTTTGGGGTAGTCATAGTAACCAGATGTCATGATTAAGTCGTAATAACCCGACATGTTTGTGTAATCGCCCATTACTTACCTCGAATTGAATACAGACTTAGAAACTTCTCACAAGTCAAATAACTTATCGATATCTTTAAGGAAGCATATCAGCACAACCACAGCATCAACTTGGCGCATAATTTCTCATGGACAAAACGACCCCTTGCACTTATTGCTCACTGGCTCAAGCCCGTATTGTTGAAGAAAGCGCTTTGTCAATTGCATTCAAAGACGCATTTCCCGTTTCACCAGGCCACACTTTGATCGTTCCCAGGCGACATACGTCCTCATTTTTTGACCTAACACTTCAAGAACGTGAGGACATCATGAGCTTGATCGCCCGTATCAAAAACAAGTTGCAAGACGAATTCAACCCACAAGGTTTCAATGTGGGCGTTAACGAAGGCTTTGCAGCAGGTCAAACGGTCATGCACACCAGCGTGCACTTGATTCCTCGCTACAAAGGCGATGTGTCTGACCCTCGTGGCGGTGTTCGTTGGTTATTCCCCGACAAAGCTGTTTTCTGGGATAAAAAACCAGAAGAGACTGCGCCTGACCTTGGTGAAGCTAAGCCATGACACCTGGCACTTGTACACCCAAGACCAACTTGCCTGCTGGTTTGACTCAAGTTGCTTACTTTCTTTTTTTTTGCTTCATGCTGCTTGGTTGTACCCAAGAACAGCAAAACAAACTCGGCAGAGAGATTCAAAACTGGACAGGCACAGATGGAGTGTTAGAGGTTTACGCAGGTGATAAATTGGTCAGACGGTTTATCAAAGTTGACAAGATCAGTACCGCATTGGGTACCGACGACAGCAAAGCGCGAGACTACCGATACGGTTATGGCTTTTTAGACGAAAACTTGAATATGCTGGTAGACCCCAATGAAAAAAAGGTGTATTTCGAATTCAGCAGTTACTCTACGATTGTATTTTTTGAAAATCCACAATAATCAGTTTAGATCTTGCCACTGAGGTTTTCGCTTATCCAAAAATGCCTGGAAGCCTTCTTGAGCAGCGACATCCATCATGTTGCAAGCCATGGTTTGGCCGGCCAATTGATAAGCTGCGGATATACCCATCTCCAATTGTTTATAAAAAAGCGCCTTGCCCATGCGTACAGCAATTGCAGGTTTGGCGGTAATTTTTTGGCAAATTTCCAGAACGGTATCCTCGAGAAATTCCTCATCCACGCACTGATTGATCAAACCTCGATCAACCGCCGTTTGTGCATCAATAAAGTCTCCTGTCAGCAGCATTTCCATAGCCTGTTTTCGGTGCATGCTTCTACCTAACCCTACGCTGGGTGTGGCGCAAAACAAACCGTAATTGATACCAGAAACGGCAAATGTCGACCGCTTGGAGGCAATAGCCAAATCGCACATGCTGACCAATTGACAACCCGCAGCAGTAGCAATGCCTTGTACTTGTGCAACCACTGGTTGCGGTAAATTTTGTATTTGCAACATCATCCGAGAACAATGTTGAAACAAATCAGTATAGAAATCTTTTTCTGGATGTTCGCGCATCTCGCGCAAATCATGACCCGTAGAAAATGCTTTGCCTTTTGCCGACAAGATCACAACGCGGCAATTCTCATCAACAGCTACTTTTGAAAACGACTCTTCTAAAGCAAGAATCATGGAGAAAGACAATGCATTGAAACTGCTGGCATTGTTCAAGACAAAACGAACTACCCCTTTTAACGGATACTCAACCAAAACCCATTGCTCATTGTTCAATTCCATGGTGTATCTACTCCTGATTACTTTGAAGTTATAGACCCTATTGTGAAGCCATCTCCCCTGCTGATTCAACTCTCTGCTGATGACCCGCTGCCATCGCCTCATACTGCCTGGGGCGAGCATACGCCTGCACCTGGTTTGTTAGCCATTGGCGGAGGGCTTTCAGTGCCTAGACTACTGCAAGCATACAGCCAGGGATGCTTTCCTTGGTACAGCGCAGGACAACCTGTGATGTGGTGGTGCACCGATCCGCGCATGGTGTTAAATGTCAATGAATTTCGTTTACACCGTTCATACAAAAAATTGCTTAGGCGTTTGCTGGACACCAGTCGACTTCAGATACAGATAGACCAAGATTTTTTGGACACTATCAACAGATGCGCCCACTTACCTCGCAAGGGTCAATCTGGAACTTGGATAGTAGAAGACATGGTTCAAGCCTACACTCGACTTCATTCAGAGGGGTATGCCCACAGCATCCAAGCTTGGGTCGACGGCCAGTTGGCTGGTGGGCTCTACTGCGTCTCTATCGGACGTGCCGTGTTTGGAGAGTCGATGTTCAGTAACCAAACGGATGGCTCGAAGTTGGCGCTCGCAGCCTTGGTAGCTTTGTGCCGCGCCAATCATGTCCCTTGGATCGACTGTCAACAAAATACCAAGCATCTAGCCAGCTTAGGAGCCAAGCCCATTCCCCGCCCTATTTTTTTAAGACACGTGGATATAGCAATCAAGCTTTCGCCCTTGTCTTGGAAATTTGAATCGATATACTGGAAGCATTTAGGCATTGACTGACTTGTCGTGACGCATCTCAAAGATCTACCGCTTCAATCCTTGCAGTTTTATGCTACTGCCCCTTACCCGTGCAGCTATTTGAATAACCGACAAGCAAGATCACAAGTGGCTACACCGAGCCATCTTATTCACAACGACACTTACTCCGAATT
This sequence comes from Limnohabitans sp., assembly GCA_046082145.1. Taxonomy (GTDB): domain Bacteria; phylum Pseudomonadota; class Gammaproteobacteria; order Burkholderiales; family Burkholderiaceae_C; genus Limnohabitans. The sequence continues at coordinate 5,008 of JBJTXF010000009.1, forward strand.
GGTCGCCAAGGGCTTTCGACGCAGTGGCTTATTCACTTACCGGCCATATTGCGATGGATGTCGCGCTTGCGTTCCACTTCGTGTCGATGCACAGCGGTTTGTACCCAATCGCAGCCAAAGGCGAACTTTGAAAAACCATCAACACTTAGAGGTACAGGTTTCTCATCTTGCCTATACACCTGAACACTATGCGCTTTACCTGAAATACCAAACCGGCAGGCATTCAGGTGGTGGTATGGATCAAGACAGCGTTGAACAATACACCCAATTCCTATTGCAAAGCCGTGTGAATTCCCGTTTGGTGGAATTTCGAAACCCTTACACAGAATCAGGAGTGCCAGGTCAATTGCAAATGGTCTCCATTTTGGACGTGCTGAATGATGGAATATCTGCGGTCTACACTTTTTTTGATCCGCAAGAAAAATCAGGATTAGGAACTTTTTGCATTTTGTGGCAAATTGAACAGGCACGTCTGCTCGGACTGAACCATTTATACATGGGGTATTGGATACCACAAAGTCCCAAAATGGACTACAAAGCCCTTTTCAATCCACACCAACTCCTTATTGACGGGGCTTGGGTTTAGCGCAGACTTTTGAGGTCATAAAATCTCATAATGCGAAAAAAAGACACAAACTCGGTTTCTTCCCCATCTATACAAGTACTTGAACGAATGTTCACACTGATGGATGTGCTGGCTGCTAAAGAAGACTTGGCTAGCCTGAAAGAAATCAGTGACAAATCCGATCTGCATCCTTCAACCACCCACCGCATACTGAATGATTTGGTGGCCGGGAGGTATGTTGACCGGCCCGAACCTGGTCAGTACCGTTTAGGTATGCGCTTGCTTGAATTGGGCAATCTGGTCAAAGCCAGACTCAATGTACGGGATGCAGCCCTTGCACCAATGCGAGAGTTACACCAATTGATTCAGCAACCGGTCAATTTGAGCGTACGGCAAGCCGACGAAATCGTTTATATCGAGCGAGCTTACTCCGAGCGCTCTGGTATGCAAGTGGTTCGGGCTATTGGTGGCAGGGCACCACTGCATTTGACATCCGTCGGAAAACTGTTCCTTGCCGCCGACGATATTAGTAGGGTGCATGCCTATGCAACCAAGACAGGCCTGTCTGGTCACACCAAAAACAGCATCACTCAATTGCATGCACTGGAAAAAGAATTGTCAAAGGTTCGGCAGTTTGGTTATGCCAGAGACAACGAAGAATTGGAGCTAGGTGTTCGGTGTATGGCAGCGGGCATCTATGATGACCAATCCAAATTGATTGCAGGATTGTCTATTTCTGCACCCGCCGAAAGATTGGATGATGCATGGTTGCCTAAACTACAAGCTACCGCAAAAACTATTTCAACGTCCTTAGGTTTTATGTCTTTCAGCTAATTTTGAGCTGTTATAAATGGTTGTCACAACTCGAAACCTGCTGGCAAATCAGGTCAGTGGGCTGGCAGGATACCTTGACTCCACCCAGCGGCGAACACGTTCAGCATCTGCCGTACGGCTGAATTTACCGGCTGAATCCAAAAACACCATCACCAATTTGCGGCCAGCTATTTTGGCTTGCATCACCAAACATTGACCTGCTTCTGAGATGTAGCCGGTTTTTTGTAAATCAATATCCCAATGGGGATTAGTGACCAATCGATTGGTGGATTTGTAATTCAAAGTTTTGCGCCCGACTTCTACCGACGTGCCAACAGAGGTAGTCAACTCACGCATGGTAGGGTCATTAGCCGCATAGGCTACCAGCGTAGCCAAGTCTTTCGCACTGGATTGATTTTTACTGGACAAACCAGTCGGCTCAGCATAGTTGGTGTCTTTCATACCCAATTGCTGTGCTTTCATGTTCATTTGCGACACAAAGCTAGTCAAACCTGTTGGATAAGTTCTGCCAAGCGCGTGTGCCGCCCTGTTTTCACTGGACATCAAAGCCAGATGCAACAATTCACCCCTGGTTAATGTGGCACCTGGACGCAAACGTGATGTGCTACCTTTTTCAGTGTCAATGTCGTCTTGGGTAATAGTAATGGGCTCATCCATGGACAAATTGGATTCCCGAATCACGACACCCGTCATGAGTTTGGTAAGGGAAGCAATTGGTAACACCGCATTGTCATTTTTACTAAATAAAACTTCTTGGGTGTCTTGGTCAATGACATAGGCCACACTTGACCTCAATGACAACTCGTCTGCTTCGGAATGCAAACCTGCTTTTTCGCCAAAAGATTGACGTTTAGGCAGTTTTGCCTTGGCCCGCAATGAAGATTTCTTGCGAGACGAGATGGATTTCGCTTTCGATTTCGCCTTGCTTTTAGATTTGACTTTGGCTTTTGGTTTCGCAGCCTGTTTGGTGACGACTTCAGACTGAACTCTGGCCAGAGAAGGATTTGAAATACCTGACAAGCCCAAGGCCAACAAGACAACCAGACACGAATAGCGAATATTTTTCAAAAGAATTTCCCTGTCGAAATCTGACAAAACTTTGAACAGTGTAAGCGTATTTGAAAAAACTGGCAATATCAAAGACTTGCGGCTCATTTCTCAAGCAGAAAATTCAAAATATAAGTATTAATTATTTATTTTTGAATCAACCCTGAGCAGCCACTCTTTCTGCCTTGCTTTGCAATTTATTGAGAGCACTTAGATAAGCTTTAGCGGAAGCTACCACAATGTCAGGGTCTGAACCTACGCCGTTGACGATTCTGCCGTTGTTTTGAAGTCGAACCGTGACCTCGCCTTGGCTCTCAGTGGATCCACTGATGGCGTTGACGGAATACAACACCATATCAGCGCCACTTTGAACATGTTTCTCAATGGCCTTAAGCGAAGCATCGACCGGGCCATTACCAGCTGATTCACAAAACACCTCTTTGCCAGCATGTGTGAACACAATCGCTGCATAGGGCAGCTCGCCGGTCTCGCTGCGCTGTGAGAGTTTCACAAAACCAAACACATCGCCCTCGTGTGAAACGCTTTCTTCGCTGACCAAGGCCAAAATATCCTCGTCAAAAATTTCACTTTTACGGTCAGCCAATTCCTTAAAGCGGGTAAATGCAGCACTGGTTTCTGCTTCACTCTCGAGCTCCACGCCCAATTCTTGTAAGCGTTGCTTGAAAGCATTCCTTCCGCTCAACTTGCCAAGCACTATTTTGTTAGCTGTCCAACCCACATCCTCAGCTCGCATGATTTCATAGGTATCGCGCGCTTTCAACACGCCGTCTTGATGAATACCAGATGCATGCGCAAATGCATTGGCACCCACCACTGCTTTGTTGGGTTGAACCACAAACCCAGTGGTCTGGCTGACCATGCGACTGGCTGCAAGAATGTGTTGTGTGTCTACGCCCAAAGCCAACCCAAAATAATCTTTGCGAGTTTTCACGGCCATGACAATCTCTTCCAAAGAACAGTTGCCAGCACGCTCTCCAAGACCGTTGATGGTGCATTCGACTTGACGAGCGCCGCCGATTTGTACGCCTGCCAGTGAGTTGGCCACCGCCATGCCCAAATCGTTGTGGCAATGCACTGACCAAATGGCTTTGTCAGAATTTGGAATGCGCTCACGCAAAGTTTTTATGAAGTTACCGTACAACTCTGGCACGGCATAACCAACGGTATCAGGAACATTGATGGTGGTTGCGCCTTCGTCAATGACTGCCTCAAGAGTGCGACATAAAAAATCGATATCACTGCGATAGCCGTCCTCCGGGCTGAACTCCACATCCGCGACCAAGTTACGCGCAAATCGAACCGATTGCTTAGCTTGCTCGAACACTTGATCTGGCGTCATTCGCAACTTTTTTTCCATGTGCAACGCAGAGGTGGCGATGAACGTGTGAATACGAGAACGCTTGGCGCCTTTGAGCGCTTCTGCCGCTCTGGAAATATCCCTGTCGTTGGCGCGAGAAAGTGAGCAAACCGTGGATTCGGTAATGGCATTGGCAATGGCTTTCACCGCTTGAAAATCGCCATCTGAACTAGCCGCAAAACCCGCCTCGATGACATCCACACGCAGTCTTTCAAGCTGTCTGGCAATGCGCAATTTTTCGTCACGTGTCATGGATGCACCGGGAGACTGTTCGCCATCGCGCAAAGTGGTGTCAAAAATAATCAATTTGTCGGCCATGTTTCAACTCCTGAATTCTCGATCAGCGATTGACCTGCAAAAACCAAAACAAAAGGCCCGTAGCGTATGCATACGGGCCTTTGAAAAAACGCACAAGCGTCAGCAACAAGGCCCAGCAAAGCCGTTACGCAGTAGTTCATGCAATTTATCCATTTTTGGAATGTAGCATAAATCAGTGGCTAAAAAATACGTGGTCAATGAAGACCTTTCTCATCGGGTTCATCGGTAGAAGTGCTTATCACACTGGTAGGCATGCCCTTGGTGCGACGCCATGCGTAAACCATATAGCCACTGAGCGCATAAACCAGAAAAAGAGCAAATAACACGATGGGAGGGTGAACATTGATGACAGCAATAACCAGTGCAATAGAGACAATGACTGTAAATGGAACACTTTTACGCATCTGAAAATCTTTAAAACTGTAAAAAGGCACATTGCTGACCATGGTCAAACCGGCATACAGACACAACGCAAAACTTACCCATGCAACGTCGGCTCTGGCGATTTCCAGAACAGTGATTAGCCACACAAAACCCATGACGAATGCGGCTGCCGCTGGAGAAGGCATGCCTTGGAAAAACCTTTTGTCCACCACCGAGGTATTCACATTAAACCTGGCCAAACGCAAAGCTGCACAGGCACAATACACGAATGCAGCAAACCAACCCCAGCGTCCCAAGTCTTTGAGCACCCACTCGTAGGTGATCAAGGCAG
>JBJTXF010000010.1:0-16725 GCA_046082145.1 Limnohabitans sp.
GTGGCGACAAAGACATCGACGCCGCCTCGGCCTGCGTCATCCTAAATCAATTTTTAAGAAGCCTTTCCTCATGAGTACTGGTCATTTATCGATAGACGCACAAGCCTTGTACGCACAAATGCAAAAAGATTTGCGCCCGCAAGTGAGTGAATCAGCGCACTTGGTGGGCATCACCAGGGGGGGTGCTTGGTTGGCAGAGCAATTGCAAATCGATTGGCAACGAACGTCCCCGCTGGGTAGGGTGTCGTCATCCATGCACCGTGACGATTACGCCAAGCGCGGTTTGTCTGAAAGCGAAGCCACGCGCTTGCCATTTGCTGTGGACGGGGCGGTGATTTGGTTGATTGACGATGTGTTGTTCACGGGCAGAACCATTCGCGCAGTCGTCAATGAATTGTTTGACTATGGTCGACCTGCGGCAGTGCATTTGGCTGTTCTGGTTGATCGCAGTGGGCGCGAATTGCCAGTGTTTGCCGACTACGCCGCCGCACGATTGAACTTGCCAGCAAGCCAAAGCCTTCGCCTGATGCGCAAGGATACAGGTCATTTCGGATTTTCAGTAGAGGACCGCTGATGCTTTACAAACGCAATCCGCAACTCAATCGCAATGGAGAGTTGATCCATTTGCTGTCCACCGAGGGCTTATCGCGCGACATACTCACACACATACTCGACACCGCAAGTCAGTTCGTGTCGCTCAATGACCGCGAGGTTAAAAAAGTTCCGTTGTTGCGCGGCAAATCTGTTTTCAATTTGTTTTTTGAAAACAGCACCCGCACACGAACCACTTTCGAGATCGCAGCGAAACGCCTGAGTGCCGATGTATTTAACCTCGATATCGCGCGTTCTTCAGCCAGCAAGGGTGAGAGTTTGCTCGACACCATCGCCAATTTGAGTGCCATGGCAGCAGATATTTTTGTGGTGCGCCACAGCGAATCTGGCGCACCGTATTTGATCGCGGAACATGTGGCGCCGCATGTGCATGTCATCAATGCAGGCGATGGCAGACATGCGCATCCCACGCAAGGCTTGCTCGATGCCTATACCATCCGCCATTTCAAAAAAGACTTTGCCAATTTGCGCGTGGCCATCGTCGGCGATGTGCTTCATTCGCGTGTGGCTCGCTCTGACATACATGCGTTGACCACGTTGGGATGCGCAGAAGTGCGTGTGGTCGGCCCCAAAACCCTGGTCCCTTCTGACCTTTCATCATTGGGCGTCAAGGTGTTTCACAACATTGAGCAAGGCATCAGCGACTGCGATGTGGTGATTGCGTTGCGTTTGCAAAACGAACGCATGAGCGGTGCATTGCTTCCATCGAGTCAAGAATATTTTAAAAGCTTTGGTTTGACGCAGGCCCGTATGCAATGGGCAAAGCCAGACGCTATCGTCATGCACCCCGGTCCCATCAACCGAGGGGTGGAAATAGAGTCAGCGGTGGTTGATGGACCGCAAAGTGTGATCCTCACGCAAGTCACTTTCGGCATTGCCGTGCGCATGGCAGTGATGTCTATCGTGGCAGGGAATGACGCATGAACATATTGATACAAAACGGGTTGGTGATTGACCCGGCCAGTGGTTTTCAGCAACAAACAGATGTCGCCATTCAAAAAGGCCATGTGCTCTCAATTGGAAATTCAGATGAACATTTTTCGCCTGACCAAACCATAGATGCCAGTGGCATGGTGGTCATGCCTGGTTTGGTCGATGCCTGCGCCCGCTTGGGCGAGCCTGGCCATGAGCACGAGGGAATGTTGGCCACGGAACTCAGCGCGGCTGTTTCTGGCGGTGTCACCAGTGTCATTTGTCCGCCTGATACCCAACCGGTGTTGGACGAACCGGGCTTGGTGGAAATGCTGCAATTTCGTGCGGCGCGTTTGCAGTTGGCTCGGGTTTTTCCGTTGGGTGCTTTGACCCGTGGTTTGTCTGGCGAGAGTCTGACCGCCATGGCGGAGTTGACATTGGCAGGATGCGTTGGGTTTTCCCAAGCCGAGGAAGCCATGACTCAAAACCAAACATTGCAACGTGCCATGCAATACGCTGCAACTTATGGTTATGTGGTGTGGATGCGCCCGCAAGATGCGTTTTTGGGCAAAGGGGTGGCGGCCAGTGGTCCTTTGGCAACCCGTTTGGGATTGAGTGGCGTACCAGTGGCGGCAGAAACCATCGCCTTGCATACCTTGATTGACACCATGCGAAGCACTGGGGCACGTGTGCATGTTTGCCGATTGTCCAGTGCCGCAGGTGTGGAGTTGGTGCGCCAAGCCAAAGCCGAAGGTCTGGCAATCACCGCCGATGTCAGCATTCACCATATCCATTTCACCGATAACGATGTCGGTTACTTTGACACGCGCGCGCGATTGACGCCACCTTTGCGGCAGCAACGCGATCGTGATGCCTTGCGACAAGGGCTGGCCGATGGCACGATCGATGTCCTTGTGTCTGACCACACTCCCGTCGAGGGAGACGCCAAAGATTTGCCTTTTGCCCAAGCACAGCCAGGTGCCACGGCATTGGAAATGCTTCTCAGTGCCACACTGAAATGGGCAGAGCAAAGCGGCATCGATTGGATGCGTGCCTTGCAAGTTGTGACCAGTGCGCCGGCCATGTTATTAGGTACAGCAGGGGAAAACTTAGGGCGTTTACAGGAAGGTTCCCCTGCGGACATTTGCATCTATGACCCTTCGGTGCAATGGCATGTCACCCCAGATGAATTGCTCAGCCAAAGCAAGCACACCCCGTTTGCGTTTGACATGAATGGCAGCCAAATGACCGCACGTGTGCAAACCACACTGGTGGGCGGCAAAGTGGCCTTTCAGGCGTGAATCAACCCAGCGAGTCTGCCCAAATGTTTTGCGCCCAATTCCACGCGTAAGTTCCCTCAAGTGCATTCGCTTCCGAGGACAACCCGCCTGACCCAGGCACGGTTTTGTAGGTTTTCTCATCGACCAGGTATTGGTGCACAGAGGCCACATGCACCACCATTTTGTCGCTGACATAGCTATAGCAAGTGTTGGTCAGATAAGGAGCGGGGTGGACATCCAGGTCAGTGAGTTGCGCCACGATGGCTGCAGCAGCCACTTTGGCGTGAGAGTTGGCCATGTGTCCAGACTTGGGCATGGCAGGCGCTGCCAATATGGCGTCACCCAAGATGTGTATGTCTTTGGCAGCGATCGATTCAAACGTTTGGTAATGGATGCCGCACCAACGGTTGTTGCTTGTCGCCAGGCCGGTTTGCATGGCAATGGCGCCGGCACGCATGGCTGGCAACACATTCATCACATCGGCTTTGACAGGCTCTTGCACATCAAACCGTATGCTGGTTTGATCGACAGCGGTCACTTTGTGGTTGGGTCGGTATTCAATGATGTCTTTGTAGTTGTCGCTCCAAAATTTCTTGAACAAGCCGGCTTTGGACGTGACATCGGGGTTGGCGTCAAGGATCAACACTTTGGATTTGGGTTTGGATTGCTTGAAGTAATGCGCCACTTGGCTGGCGCGTTCATAAGGACCGGGTGGGCATCGATAAGGCGCTTCAGGCACCGTGATGGCGTAAACCCCGCCATCAGGCATGCCCTCGAGTTGCTTGCGCAACGCCAGGGTTTCAGCGCCGGCTTTCCAGGCTTGCAAAATATGACCGCTGGTGTTGGCGGCTTGCAAACCTTCAATGCTGTCAAACAACATGTCCACACCCGGCGAGAGCACCAATTTGTCGTAGTTGATGCGAGTGCCATTTTGCAGCGAAACGGTTTTTGTCTGCGGGTCAATGGCAGTGGCTTTGTCCCTCACAACCGTCACGCCGTGTTTGCTCGACAGCGTGTCGTAGGAGGAGGTGATGTCTGACAAAGACTTGCTGCCACCGATGACCAAATTGGACATGGGGCAAGAGATGAACTGGCTTTGAGGCTCGATCAACACCACCTGGATTTTGTGGTTGGAGAACAAGCGCACATATTTGGCTGCGGTGGCGCCACCATATCCGCCACCGATCACCACCACTTGGGCTGCGGCTGGAGCATTGGCAGCCCATACCTGTGAAAGTACCAGCGATGGTGTGCTAGCCAGTGCCAATGAAGTTTGCAGCAGTTGTCTTCTTTTCATGACAGTTCCTCAGCGGGGTTGAGCCGCAAAATAGTCGGCCATGGATGTGATTTGTTCTTCAGTCAGACCCTTGCTGATCTGGTGCATGATGGTGGCAGGTCTTGTACCGTTTTTGAAGGCTTGCATTTGTTGCACCAAGTAATCTTTTGGCAAGCCTGCGATAGATGGCACGCTGGAGTCTTTCACCGTTCGCCCTTCAGTGCCGTGGCAATTCGCGCACATGGAAGCATTGGCACTTCGGTGTAATTGGCTCGCCGGGTTGTCTTGAGCGCTGACCCACCATGGCATTGCGACCAACGCCACCAGCAGACAAGATTTTGGCAAGAACATGCAATGGGTACTCATGGCAGGAAACCTTTCAAAATGTGTTTAAGACTTTACTTCAGTTTGTCTGGTGTGAAGTGATTTTTCCATGCGAGAGGGTCACGATGTCATCTCCAAATTTCAGCACATCCTCTGGGTTGTGACTGATCAGCACCATCGGGACAGACAGTTGGGACTGTAAATCAGAGAGCTCGTCTCGCAAGGCATGTCGCAGCGATTCATCCAGTGCAGAAAAAGGTTCGTCCAGCAACAATGCCTCGGGTGACATGACCAAAGCCCGGGCCAATGCCACACGTTGACTCTGACCGCCGGAAAGTTGGTGCGGATACTGATAAGCCAGTGACTTCAATTCGAATTTATCCAGCCATTTTTCTACCTCGGAGGAATGAATTTTTTTGGCGGGATTCAACCAATGTTTGCTAAGTGAAAAACCTATGTTTTGCACCACATTCAGATGTGGAAAGAGTGCATATTCTTGAAACACATATGCCAATCGACGTTCTTGCGGGGTTTTGCGCACACCACTGGCGTGGTTGAACATATCCTTAGAAGAAAAACGAATATGACCTGAATCTGGATGGGTCAATCCGCAGAGCATTTTGAGCAATTGGGTTTTGCCTGCTCCTGAGGGACCAAACAACACCAGACGCTTTGCATCACTTTGCAAATGGATATGGATTTCAAACTGCCGGTGACGGCTTGGGTAGGTCTTTTTGACCGATATGTCCCACAACATGTTCTGTACCCTTTAGCGCGAATCGATCATTCGACCCGGAACGAGTTTGCCTGATGCCAATAAAACGCTGATACAAACCACAGAGGTAAGCAGCACAAGAAAATTTGCCACATCATCCCGTCCGGCTTGAACCGCTTCATACACAGCGATGGATAAGGTTTGCGTCTGACCGGGGATACTGCCTGCGACCATCAAGGTCGCACCAAATTCACCGGATGACCTGGCGAATGAAAGCAAGACACCCGCCAATATGCCTCGCCAAGCCAGCGGAAGCGTGACGCGAAAAAAAACCGCCCATTCACTGATCCCTAAAACGCGTGCAGCTTGTTCGTATTGGGGTTCCAGAGATTCAAAGGCTGCACGGGCTGCTTTGAAGACCAGCGGAAAAGAAACGATCGCTGCCGCAATGACAGCGCCTTGCCAGCTGAAAATCAGTTGGATACCAAAGTGGTTATTCAAATACTGACCGATCACACCTTGCCTGCCCAAGATCACCAGAAGGTAATAGCCCAGAACAGTAGGTGGCATGACCATGGGCAATGTCAACACTGCATCAAGCAGTTCTTTTCCCCAAAAATGTTTACGCGCAAATACATAAGCAACACCGACTCCGAGAATAAAATTGATCAGCGTTGCAAACCCAGCAACTTTCAAAGTCAAGCGCAATGCGATCCAAGCTTCTTCCATAGGGTTGTTAGACGTTTAAGTCTGTCCTCAGTGTGATGTATTCAATCGTGCGTCATGGCGAGCACGACCGCTGTTTCATCAATGTGTGCCCATGCTTCATCACTGATGTTGAAAGATGACAAAGGATTGGCAAAGCCAACCAGGGTCACACCGGGTTCAACCAATAAATTGAGTTCGCCGCTTTGTCCGCCTCTGGACTTGCGTATGACCACACCAGGAATAATATTTGCAGAAGCATCGTCTGCGCTATTCATGATTTGAACGGCGGTGGCTTTGAACAACACCATGACTTTTTGGCCGGTATGCAATTCAAACAATTCAGCACTGGCTGATGTGATGCGTGCATGAAAAATAGATGAGCCTTTGGTGGCCAATGTGGCTCTGACAGATCCCCCCTTTTTGGTGATGCCAGTGACCGTTGCGGGGAACTGATTTCGCATGGTGGTTTGTAGACCCAGCATGCTTTTGGTGAACCGCTCAGCAGCAGGTACTGAAGAAGTTTTTCTGAGCAATTGTGCTTTCGCTATGTCTAAATCAGAAGACGCTTTGAGCAATTCTTTGCCAGCGGCGGTCAATTGAGCGCCACCACCGCCTGAGCCGCCAACCATTTTTTCAACCAGCGGCGTGCCCGCCAAATTGCTGAGTATGTCGATGGCTTGCCAGGCGGCTTTGTAACTGACACCGGCTCGGCGAGCGGCTTCAGAAATGGAGCCAGCGTCCTGAAGTCGACGCAGGATATCGATGCGCTTGTCGGTTTTGGTGTGACCCAGGGCTTTGCCTAGGTTGCGAAAAGGTTTGCTGGCCATGCGTGGGTTGAAGAAACTGTGATAGATTTGCTATTCTATAAAAGAATAGCGAAAACTTTGGCTATTCTACTTTAGGGTTTCGTTAAAGAAGAGTCATTTATGGAAAGAGGAATTTATGTCGAGCGGGGTGGTTTGATGCAGCATGTCAACAAAATGCTCTTCGTGGGCTGGCTTTTCATGAGCACATCCGTGTGGGCGATAGACCTTACCGTGTCTGCAGCTGCCAGTTTGACCCAAGCCTTTCAAGAGATAGGCAAGCAGTTTGAGGCACAAAACCCTGGCATCAAACTCAGATTCAATTTCGCAGCGTCAGGCACATTGCTGCAACAAATCGTCAACGGTGCGCCTGTCGATGTTTTTGCCAGTGCAGACACCGATACCATGGAAAAAGCCATTGCTAAATCTGTGGTGAACCGAGCAGACAGCCAAATATTTGCCGCTAACAAATTGGTGGTGATCACCGCTGCCACATCTGCCGCCGAATTAAAGCAACTGTCTGACTTGAAGAAACCAGGGTTCAAGCGCATCGCCATGGGATTGCCAGCGAGTGTGCCTGCAGGGCACTATGCACAAGAAGCCATGGAGAAGGCGGGCATGTGGAGCGATGTCAAAGACCGAATAATCAGCACGCAAAATGTGCGGCAAGCGTTGGACTACGTCGTGCGCAATGAAGTCGATGCAGGTTTTGTGTATGCGAGTGACGCAATTCTCATGTCAGAGAAGGTTAAGGTGGCATTTCAAGTAAAAACCCGCTCACCGATTCAATACCCCATCGCCAAAGTGGCAGCTTCCAGCCAATCTGCACCGGCCAACAGGTTCATCGCATTTGTTCAGTCATCCGATGGACAAGCTGTTTTGAAAAAACATGGTTTTGGTGGTTGATCAGCGAACATTCGTCAGTGCGCCGGGGCAGGTTCCAATTGCGCGCGGTGTTGCTGCAGTGCCTTGGTAACCATTATCGACAAGTCGCCGGTTTCTCCCTGGTCCATCGCTTGAAACAACTTCGAGCGCATACGCGGTTCCCAGAATTTGCGGATGTGTGTGGCAATGCCATCAACGGCATCTTTTTCGTCGGGATAGGCAGAGAAAAATTGGCCAATCTGGTTGGCCATGCGGACCAAGTTATCGGTGTCCATGCGTTTGCTTCTCCAGTTGGAGTGGGAAAGTGGTGTTGACAAATCTGTTGGTAAAGGTGTAAGCGGTGAAGCTTTCACCATGCACCAAGCCTGCCAATGCGAGTTGGTGTGCTTGGGCGATTTCCACAGCCAAACGCGTGGGTGCAGACACTGCGGTCAGCGCTCCTGCACCGGCTTTGATGGTCTTTTGCACCATCTCAAAACTGGCGCGACTGGTGATGCACACAAATCCCCTGTTCGTTTCAGTGCCAGCCTTTGACATGGCACCCACCAGTTTGTCCAACGCGTTGTGGCGGCCGACATCCTCGCGCACAAGTTGAATATGGCCTTGTGCATCAGCCCATGCAGCAGCATGGGTGGCGCCGGTTTGAAGCTTCAAAGGTTGTAAGGCACGCAAGCCTGCATGCGCACGCTGCATAGCGAACACATCCACAAACACCTCAGGTGCCTGCGGCAACGGAAGTTTGACCTGCGCCAAACTGTCTGCTCCGCAAAGCCCACAACCTGTGCGACCAGCCATTTGTCTTCGGCGTTCTTTCAGGCGAGTTTCACATTGCGCGGCCATGTCGATACGCACCTCCAATCCCAAGGCGTGTTCAAGCACTTCCACGCCGTAAACCTGCTGTGCACGATCCACCAGGCCTTCGGTCAAAGCAAAGCCCAACGCAAAGTCCTCGAGATGCAAAGGCGTGGCCATCATGACGGCATGGCTGATGCCGTTGAACACCATTGCCACGGGCACTTCGTCTGCCAATTGGGCATCGCAGGCCAACGCCATCTTCACTTGCCGACCACCTCAAAGCTCTCGGCTTGTGCTTTGGCCAACAAATCCAATTGGGTTTTGTTGAACCGCTTGTAATGTTGTTGCCACTCTGAAGGTTGACTCACGGCGACCACTTGTACGGCCGTCACTTTGTACTCAGGGCAGTTCGTGGCCCAATCAGAGGCATCGGTCGTGATCACATTGGCCCCAGATTCAGGGAAATGGAATGTCGTGTAAACCACACCGGGCTGCATGGCTTCAGTCACGCGCGCACGCAATACAGTACGACCCACCCGGCTTTCGATACCGACCCAGTCATGGTCCTTGATACCTCGTTCTTCTGCATCATGCGGATGTATGTCCAAACGGTCTTCATCGTGCCACTGGTTGTTGTCAGTTCGGCGGGTTTGAGCGCCAACGTTGTACTGCGACAAGATACGACCCGTGGTGAGCAGCAGCGGAAATTTGCGAGTGACTTTTTCAAGCGTAGCCACGTATTGCGTAGGAAAGAATTTACCTTTTCCACGCATAAAACTCTTGGTGTGCATGATGTCAATACCTGCATCAGCCGTGGAGTCATTGCAAGGCCATTGCAAACTGGTGTGCTGGTCGATCTTTTCATAACTGACACCTGCGAAGCTGGGTGTCAATGCAGCAATTTCATTCATGATGTCTTGCGGATGCGCGTAGTGCATTTCATAGCCCAAAGCTTTGGCCAGTTTGACGGTCACTTCCCAATCTGCCAACCCAGCCAACGGCGGCATGGCTTGACGCACGCGAGAAATACGTCGTTCTGCATTGGTGAACGTGCCATCTTTTTCTAAGAAAGAAGAACCTGGTAAAAACACATGGGCGTATTTGGCGGTTTCATTCAGGAAAATATCTTGCACCACAATGCATTCCATCGCGGACAAAGCAGCCGCGACGTGTTGCGTGTCAGGGTCGGATTGCACGATATCTTCGCCTTGGCAGTACAAGCCCAAGGATGTGCCATCCATGGCTGCGTCAAACATATTGGGGATGCGCAGACCAGGCTCGGGGCTGAGCGACACGCCCCAGGCCCCTTCGAATAAGCTGCGGGTGGTGGTGTCAGAGATATGGCGGTAGCCGGGCAATTCATGCGGAAAGCTGCCCATGTCGCAAGCACCTTGCACGTTGTTTTGACCACGCAAGGGATTGACGCCCACACCTTCGCGACCCACCATGCCACATGCCATCGCCAAATTGGCAATGCCAATCACCATGGTGGAGCCCTGTGAATGCTCCGTCACACCCAAGCCATAGTAAATCGCCGAGTTGGGGCCTGACGCGTACATGCGGGCGGCAGCGCGAACCTCAGCGGCTGGCACGCCGGTGACGATTTCAAAGGCCTCTGGTGAATTTTCGGGTTGGGCAACAAACTCGCACCATTCGTTGAAGCTCTTGTCATCACAACGTTGCGCCACATAGTCCTTGGCTACCAATCCTTCGGTAACCACCACATGCGCCAGTGAATTGATCAATGCCACATTGGTACCGGGACGCAATGCCAAATGGTATTGGGCTTTGACATGGGGGCTGCTGACCAAATCGATTTTGCGCGGATCGGCCACGATCAATTTGGCGCC
Organism: Limnohabitans sp.; assembly: GCA_046082145.1. Taxonomy (GTDB): domain Bacteria; phylum Pseudomonadota; class Gammaproteobacteria; order Burkholderiales; family Burkholderiaceae_C; genus Limnohabitans. The sequence goes on from JBJTXF010000010.1 coordinate 10,161, forward strand.
GTCGCGCAAGCGTCGCTTCATGCGCGAGGCAAACACCGGGTGTGCGTCGGTCGGGTTGGCGCCAATCACCAACAGCACGTCCGCATGCTCGACGGATTTGAAGGTTTGTGTACCAGCCGATGTGCCAAAGGTTTGACCCAAACCATATCCGGTGGGCGAATGGCAAACGCGCGCGCAAGTGTCGACATTGTTCGTGCCGAAAGCGGCGCGCACCAGTTTTTGCACCAGATAAGTTTCTTCATTGGTGCAGCGCGATGACGTGATGCCGCCGACCGCATCTTTGCCGTGCTTGGCCTGGATGCGCTTGAACTCAGAGGCCGCATGGTTGATGGCCTCGTCCCAACTGACTTCTTGCCAAGGGTCGGTGATTTTTTGGCGGATCATGGGCTTGGTGATGCGGTCTTGGTGCGTGGCATAGCCCCAGGCAAATCGTCCTTTCACGCACGAGTGACCTTCGTTGGCTTTGCCATCTTTCCAGGGCACCATGCGGACCACGGTGTTGCCCTTCATCTCGGCTTTGAAGCCGCAACCCACGCCGCAATATGCGCAGGTGGTGATCAAACTGTGTTCGGGTTGACCCAACTCAATGACCGATTTTTCTTGCAAGGTGGCGGTGGGGCAAGCTTCGACACAAGCGCCACACGACACACATTCGCTCTCCATGAACGGCTGGTCTTGGCCAGGTGAAACACGGCTTTCAAACCCTCTGCCGGAGATGGTGAGTGCAAAGGTGCCTTGGGTTTCTTCGCAGGCCCGCACACAGCGGTTGCAGACAATGCATTTGCTCGGGTCATAGGTGAAATAAGGATTGGATTCGTCCTTTTGCATGTCGCAGTGGTGTGCACCTGCTTGCTCTCCAACGCCGTAACGCACGTTGCGCAAACCGGTGACACCGGCCATGTCTTGCAATTCGCAATTGCCGTTGGCACTGCAAGTCAAGCAATCCAAGGGATGGTCAGAGATATACAACTCCATCACGCCTTTGCGCAAGGTTTGCAACTTGGGTGTTTGTGTGTGCACCACCATGCCGTTTTCAGCAGGTGTGGTGCATGAGGCCGGATAACCTTTGCGTCCGTCGATTTCCACCAAACACAAACGGCATGAGCCAAAAGGTTCCAGGCTGTCAGTCGCGCATAACTTGGGCACTTGAATGCCTGCATCAACCGCTGCTCGCATCAGCGAGGTACCCTTTGGCACGGTGACTTCATAGCCGTCAATATGCAAACTGACAGATTCTTGCGAGGTGCGCGCAGGTGTGCCGTGGTCGCGTTCTTGTTTCAGGTACATCAACATCTTGAAACTCCTTAAGAAGCCGTGGCGTTTGCGGTTTGCAGGCCAAAGTCAGCGGGGTAATGGTTCAGTGCAGACAGAACGGGATAGGGTGTCATACCACCCATGGCACACAAACTGCCATGCACCATGGTGTCGCACAGGTCACGTAACAAATGCACTTGTTGTTCTTTGTCTTGGGCGCTTGCGATGCGGTCGATCGTTTCCATACCCCGGGTTGAACCAATGCGGCAGGGTGTGCATTTGCCACAACTCTCCAACGCACAAAATTCCATGGCGTAACGCGCGAGCTTGGCCATGTTGGCGGTGTCGTCATGCACCACGATACCGCCGTGACCCACGACCAAGCCCAAGGCTGCATAGGCCTCGTAATCCAGTGGCAGGTCCCATTGCGATTCGGGTACGTAGGCGCCCAAGGGCCCACCCACTTGTACCGCTTTGATCGGCCGACCGCTTCGGCTGCCGCCACCAAAGTCGTAGAGCAATTCGCGCAAAGTCAAGCCAAATGCACGTTCAACCAAGCCACCGTGCTTGATGTTGCCTGTGATTTGAAACGGCAAAGTACCTGTGGATCGACCTATGCCAAAGTCTTTGTAATACGCAGCGCCTTTGGCCATGATGATGGGCACACTCGCCAGCGTGATCACGTTGTTGATGACCGTAGGTTGTCCGAACAATCCTTCCAGCGCAGGCAGTGGAGGTTTGGCGCGAACGATGCCCCGCTTTCCTTCGAGGCTTTCCAGCATGGCGGTTTCTTCACCGCATACATAAGCCCCTGCAGCCTTGCGAACATGCAAGTGAAAAGCTTTGCCGCTGCCCATGACGTTGTCGCCCAAATAACCGGCTGCTTGCGCCAATTGGATGGCGGTGGTCATGGTGGCGATGGCGTGAGGGTATTCCGAGCGGATGTAGACATACCCTTGTGTGGCCCCCACAGCCAAGCCTGCAATGGCCATGCCTTCGATCAGCATGTAAGGGTCACCTTCCATGGTCATGCGGTCAGAGAACGTGCCGGAGTCACCTTCGTCGGCATTGCACACCACATACTTTTGCGCAGCATCGGTAGCACGCACAGTGCGCCATTTGATGCCTGCCGGAAATGCTGCGCCACCGCGTCCGCGCAAGCCCGAATCGAGCACGGTCTGCACCACATCGCCACTGTCCATGGTTGCCGTGTTTTGCAATCCCAGCCAGCCGCCATGCGCCGCGTAATCATCCAATGACAACGGACGCGTGATGCCCATGCGGGCAAAGGTCAGGCGTTGTTGTTTGGCCAAGTACGGCAGCGCATCTGTCAACCCCAGCAACAAGCGGTGTTGGCCGCCATGCAAAAAATCCGATTCAAACAAAGAAGGAACGTCTTGAAAACTCACCGGGCCATAGGCTGTGCGCCCGGCCTCAGTCACCACCTCCACCAACGGCTCCAGCCAAAACATGCCTCTGGAGCTGTTGCGTTGCACATCAATGTTCAAGCCGCGAGCGGTTGCTTCTTTGTGCAATGCATCGACCACTGCATCTGCACCGGCTGCCAAGGACGCAGAATCACATGGAACAAACACGGTGATGCTCATGCCTGACTCCCAAGTTCAGCCACCACGCGCTTGAGTTGCTCAGTGTCCATGCGCGCATACAGTTTGTCGTCGATTTGGACTGCTGGCGAGGACGCACACAAACCCAAGCAATACACCGGCTCGAGAGAGTACAAACCGTCCGCGCTGGTTTCATGCAACTTGCAACCCAGTGTTTGTTCCATATCTGACAGCAATTGATCGGCACCACAGGCTTGGCATGCCTCGGCACGACACACTTGCACCACATGCTTTCCAGGTGCTTTGCTGCGAAAGAAATGGTAGTAGGTGATGACACCATGCACCTCGGCGCGAGACACATTCATCGCCTCGGCCACCAGCGGCACAGCACTTGCGGGAATAAACCCCAAGGCCTCTTGCACCGCATGCAACAACGGCAACAGGCCGCCCGGCATTTGGGTGAATTCGGGCAACAACCGACTGACGGTCTGCAGCTCTGGCGCTTCAACGGATTTGTTCATGGATGGTTTCAGTTAAAAAATTTGCCCACACTTTGCAATGTGCGGTAGATGCCCCAAGCCAGCGGAATGCCGACAGCTGTCCAGGCCAAAACCACCCACAAAGGGTTGGTGTGCACAATTCCGCCGTGGGCTGAGCCAACTTCGGATGCGCTGGCTTTTTCATGCGCGAGTTTTTTCTCGTGCGCGAGTTCTTCAGGTGTCATGAAGTGCTTGGCGTTGACAGGGCGGATCATCAAATTGGCGATCAAGCCAATCACCAGCATGCCGACCAAAATAAACATGGTTTGGTTGTAGACCTGATCCCGGGGAATACCAATGCTCAACTGGTAGTCGCGCATGTAATTCACCACCACGGGGCCCAAAATTCCTGCCGTTGCCCAAGCCGTCAGCAAGCGACCATGGATGGCGCCCACCATTTGCGTACCAAACAAGTCGGCCAAATAAGCAGGTATGGTGGCAAACCCGCCACCATACATACTCAAGATGATGCAAAACGCGGCCACAAACAACAGTTGGTTGCCAGCCATGGCCGAAGCGGGAACGGATGCATACAAAGCAGCGCCTAGAACAAAAAACACCACGTAAGTGATCTTGCGGCCCAGTTTGTCAGACAAACTGGCCCAAATGATTCTGCCGCCAATGTTAAAAAGGCTGAGCAAGGCCGTGAAACCTGCTGCAACACTGGCAATCATGGTCAGTTGTGTTTTGTCTAAGTCGTTGTATTTGGCTTCAATACCAACCAAAGCGCCACCAAAAACCTCTTGCAACATAGGGCTGGCCATGCCGATCACGCCAATGCCCGCAGACACATTCATGCAAAGTACCACCCAGACCATCCAAAATTGTGGAATACCCCAGACCTTGCTGACATGCACGTGGTTTTGGGTGATCATGGTGTTGCTGGTTTGCTGTACAGGCGGGGTCCAGCCTGCTGGTTTCCAGCCCGTGGCTGGTATGCGGTAGCCCAAAGCACCTGACATCATGAAAACGAAATAGACCACGGCCATACACACAAAGGTTTGCCATACACCCACTTCGAGGTCTGTTGCAAAGTACTTCATCAACTCTGCGGCTAAGGGTGAACCGATCATGGCCCCGCCACCGAAACCCATGATGGCCATGCCAGTGGCCATGCCACGGCGATCGGGGAACCATTTGATCAGTGTGCTCACAGGCGATATGTATCCCAATCCCAAGCCGATTCCGCCTATCACACCAGAACCGAGCAACATCAACCAAAATTGGTGGGTATAAATACCTAAAGCTGCAATCAACATCCCACCACACCAGCACACTGCGCTGACCACACCGGCTTTGCGTGGACCGGCTCGCTCAAGCCAACCGCCCCAAAGCGCCGCGGAACTTCCCAGCAGTACAAAAAACAATGTGTACATCCAACCCAAAGTGGAGACTTTCCAGTCACATGTGGTAGTGAACAACTCTTGGAAGAAACCGATGTCAGCACCGCATTTGAGAGGCTCTTTCAGGCCCAAAGCTTTAGACAATGGCAACCAAAATACTGAAAAGCCATAAGCCATGCCAATGCACAAATGGATGGCCAGTGCAGCGGGAGGTACCAACCATCGGTTGAAACCTTCCCCAGCGATGATTCGTTCTTTTGACAAAAAACCCGTCTTTGATTCTGACAAGGGGTTTGTCGCGTCAGCAGGTGAGCTCATGTTGTCTCCGATATTTTGGGGGTGGGGATAAGTGTCGCATGGCTGATTTAACGTATGCTTTCCCAGCACAATGCAGTCTAGGGAAAGCACTAAGTCTTGGCAATATGGCTTTATGTCTCAGTTATGATGAATCCGCCACACACAACTAATATGCTGAAAAAAGCATATGTTCAGCATGCACAAAGTCTCCATCAAACCCCAATGGACCATCAGCGACGCTGAGGGTCAAAATTTGGCTCCTCGGTTGCTTGAATTGTTGGCAGAGGTTCAAGGCCATGGCAGTTTGTCCGGCTCGTGCAAAAAAACAGGTGCCTCGTATCGCCATGCCTGGAGTCTCATCCGTCAAGGCGAAGCGCAGTTGGGAATGCCGTTATTGAATATGGAGCGCGGCAAGGGCTCCACCCTTACGCCTTTGGCCGAAAAACTGGTCTGGGCTGGACATCGCATTAACGCCAGACTCTCCCCTATGTTGGAAACTTTGGCGTCTGAGTTGGAGAGCGAAATTGGTCGCTTGCTATCTAGCAACAGTGATGCTTTGCGCGTGCATGCCAGCCACGGTTTTGCGGTTGAAAAAATGATTGAAAACCTCAAAGTATCGGGCTTGCAAGTGGAACGTAAATACGTAGGCAGCATTGAAGCGGTGGCCTCGTTGCATGAGGGTGCGTGTGAAATCGCAGGTTTTCATATTCCGCAAGGCGAGTTTGAGGAGATGGGTTTCAAACATTATTCGCGATGGTTGATACCCAAACAAAGTCGCATCATCCATGTCGCCACACGCAGGCAAGGCTTCATGGTGGCCAGTGGTAATCCGCATAAGATTTACGAAATGAAAGACCTCACGCGCAAAGGCTTGCGCTTTGTCAACCGCCAACCCAGCAGTGGCACCCGTTTTTTGCTGGAATGTTTTTTGAAAAAAGCCCGTGTGGATGCGTCCCAAATCGCTGGCTATGAACAGGCTGAATTTACCCATGCAGCGGTAGCCGCTTACGTGGCCAGCGGCATGGCAGATGTGGGCTTTGGTGTGGAAACGCCAGCCAGACGTTTTAAGTTGGAGTTTTTGCCCATGGCGACTGAGCGCTATTTTTTGTTGTGCAACCAATTTGATTTGGACAAACCGCATTTGCAAGCGGTCCTCCATATATTGAACAGCGATGCATTTCAATTTGCAGTGAATCAACTGCCCGGCTACACAGCAGCACATTGCGGGCAGGTGTCCACCATCGCGGACGCTTTTCCAGCGCTATCTGCCGCGAAAAAATACTGACCGTGTTGGAAACAAAAAAGGCAGCCGAAGCTGCCTTTATGTCATGCGCAAGTGAAATCAATAAACAAAGATCGGATTGACAATGGCTTGCACCGAACCAGTGGTGCGGTGTGGGCCAACAGTGATCATGCCCTCATAAACCCCGTCATTGATGGCTTGTTGGGAAACTGCATTTTCAAGGATGAATATACCGAACTCGGTCAACAAAATTTGGTGAACGTGAAATACGTTATTTGGATTTTCAAAGGGTACTACCTCAAGTCCCCACGTGTCCGCCCCAAT
>JBJTXF010000011.1:0-2061 GCA_046082145.1 Limnohabitans sp.
ACCTACATTGACACGAGAGCAAGCCCAATCATTGCTTGAGCAAGCGGGTGCAAAAGTGGCTGGCAGTGTCAGTAAAAAACCCCCGGGTGTGGTGGCGGGTGAAGCGGCTGGTAGCAAACTGGAAAAAGCCACGGCATTGGGTATACCTGTATTGAATGAAGCCGCGCTGTTGGCGTTGACACGTTCTACATGAGCATGCAAATTGGCATTGATCTCGGAGGCACCAAGATTGAAGTGGCGGTGCTCGATGGTCAAGGCCAATTCATGTTCAGGCACCGACAAGCGTCTCCGTCGCACAGTTACGCGGCTATTTTGAACACGATCGCAGAATTGGTAGCCATGGCCCGGCAAACCTTGTCGCTGCCTGCACCGACCGTGGTAGGTATTGGCATGCCTGGATGCTTGGATGCACACACACAACTGGTTCGCGGCTCCAACACCCAGGTCATGAATCACCAACCCTTGAAAGCCGATTTGCAACATGCGTTGGGCTGCGAAGTGCGCCTGGAAAACGATGCCAACTGCCTGGCCTTAAGTGAGGCTATGGATGGGGCAGGGGCGCAGGCACACGTGGTGTTTGCGGCTATTTTGGGTACTGGCTGCGGAGGTGGTGTAGTGGTCAACCGCCAATTACTCAGCGGACGTCACGCAATTGCAGGTGAATGGGGCCACAACCCCTTGCCTTGGCCAACTTCACCAGAATTGGAAATTGCGCCTTGCTGGTGCGGCCAAACAGGATGCTTAGAAACGTGGCTCAGCGGTACCGGCTTTGCACTTGATCATGCACGTGTCAATGGTGGTCAATTGAGCGCGGTGGAAATCATTCAGGCTATGCGAAACGGTAACTTGACTGCATTCAATTCGTTCGAACGTTATTTGAACCGTTTGGGCCGCGCCTTGGCGCAAGTGGTTAATTTGCTAGACCCAGATTGCATTGTGTTGGGTGGTGGCATGAGCAATGTGCAGGAAATTTACCCTCGCATTCATGCGGCCATGCAACCCTATGTGTTCGGTATCCAAGTCGACACACCTGTATCGGCTGCGCAGCAGGGCGACTCGTCAGGTGTCAGAGGGGCTGCTTGGCTGTGTCGTTAACCGGAGCTATTTAAGCGGGCAGGGGCACCCAACACATCCAACAACTGTGTTTCCAAATCAATTTGCGTGCGGTTGTGTTGCAGCGCTACGCCGTCAATCAAAAAAGTATCTTCCACCCGTTCTCCCAATGTACTGACTTTGGCCAGCAGTACATTGATATGGTGCTGCGCCAGGACTTGCGCCACGCCATAAAGCAAACCGGCACGGTCACTGGCAGAAATACTCAATAACCAACGCTGCGCTTTTTCATCGGGTTGTAAGCGAACCCGCGGCGCCACCGGAAAGCTTTTCACGCGACGAGAAACACGTCCGCCCTGACGGGGTTTGTGAAGCGGGCCTCCGCTTTCAATCGCTTCTTTCAAGCCACTCTCCACCATGGGTGTGAGTTCACGGTAATGCACATTCAACATTGGCGCCACCACTTGGAAAGTGTCGAGTGCATAGCCGTTTTTGGCGGTGTGAATTTTGGCATCTTGGATGCTGAATTCTGCTTGGTCAAAGTATCCGCAAATGCGCGCAAACAAATCTGGTTGATCTGGGGTGTAGACCATCACTTGCAAGCCTTCGCCTAACGCTGACAAGCGAGCTTTGACAGTCACGCCTGCATGTTGTCCAGCGGCTTTTGCCAACGCCAGTGGACGAGACAATTGGCGGGTATGCCAAGCGATGTCAGCCGCTTCATGTCGCATGAAATAACCCACGTCCAAGGTATCCCACAAATCTTTGTGCGACTCAAACGGCATGGCATACAGATTGAGCGTTTCAAGGGCGTCGCGTTTGCGCATTTCCACCAAAGCATGCGGATCGTGAGACTGACCACCCAATACGGCGGCACTGGCTCTGTACAAGTCTTCTAACAACTTACCTTTCCACGCATTCCATACCTTGGGGCTGGTACCACGGATATCCGCCACCGTGAGCAAATACAAAGCGCGCAAATATCTTTCATTGCCCACTCGTTTGGCA
>JBJTXF010000012.1:0-3727 GCA_046082145.1 Limnohabitans sp.
GACGTGTGCTCTTCCGATCTCCCAAGGTGAAACCGTCATCCTGGACTTGGGCAGTGCCAACGAACAAATCATTCGCTACTTCAGCCGCAGTTTGTCAGAAGCTGTTTTCCGAGAGCAAGAAAGCAAATTTGTATCCAACACACTGAACAACAACTTCATTCAAATATATTTTGAAGAAGCACACATGATTTTCCCGCCCAATGCTGGCAACACGATCGATGTGTATTCGAGGTTTGCCAAAGAAGGTGCCAAGTTCAATATTGGCATTGTCTACAGCACCCAGTCACCATCAACTGTCAACCGTGATCTTCTGTCGCAAACTGAAAATTTCTTCATCGGTCACTTGTCCAGTTCTATCGACACAGAGCAACTGGCCAAAATTCAACAGGCCTTTGCACAAATTGGCGACATCATCATGCGTCAGCGAACCCGGGGGCTTTTGCATGTGTTGACCCATTCACACCGTTATGTGATTCCAGTGCAAGCCAACCGATACAACGGTTCATCGCGCCTGGTGCCCTGACAGTCCTCGCAGCTTCAATCGCCTACTGCCACAGGCCGCATGAGGTGCCTTAGCTGATTGCTGATTCAAGTATCTTTAGAAACTTTGATGGTTGGAAATTTGGACGAAAAATCTTTGGCTTTGGCCGCGACCTTGACAGCCAATTGGCGGGCAACGGACTTGTAAATACCCGCCACTTCGCTGTCGGGTTCAGCGACCACCGACGGCAATCCGCTGTCGGTATGTACCCGAATCGCCATGCTCAACGGCAACGCCCCCAAGTAAGCCATACCCTCTGCTTGGGCCATTTTTTTGCCGCCCTCCACCCCAAAAATGGGTTCTGCATGGCCACATTGGCTGCACACATGCACTGCCATGTTTTCCACAATCCCCAAAATAGGTACGCCGACCTTTTGAAACATGCGTATGCCCTTCATAGCATCGATCAAGGCAATATCTTGCGGCGTGGTGACTATCACCGCACCGGTCAACGGTACACGTTGGCTCAAGGTCAGCTGTATATCCCCGGTGCCAGGCGGCATGTCAATGATCAGGTAATCCAAATCACGCCAATGGGTTTGTCGCAGCAATTGTTCCAAAGCTTGCGTTGCCATCGGACCGCGCCACACCATGGCCTGGTCTTGCGCCACCAAAAAGCCAATCGACATCACCTGCACGCCATGACTTTCCAAGGGTTGCATGGTTTTGCCGTCGGTGCCTTCAGGGCGACCCGACAAGCCCATCATCATGGGTTGGCTGGGGCCGTAAATATCGGCATCAAGCAAGCCCACACTCGCCCCCTCGGCAGCCAAGGCCAAGGCCAAATTGGCAGCGGTGGTGGACTTGCCTACCCCGCCCTTGCCGGAAGCCACCGCGATGATGTTTTTGACTCGCGGCAACAAAGCCACGCCGGGTTGCGCCGCATGGGCCACCACCTGACTGCTGACTTTGACCCGTACCGAAGTGACCCCGGGCAATTGACCAACCACGTGCTCTAACTGTTGTTGAAACGAGGCCCACAAACTTTTGGCGGGGTAGCCCAGAACGAGATCAAAACTGACTTCGCCCGCCTGAATGTGCATATTTTTGATGGCTTTAGCCGATACAAAATCTTGGCCGGTCAACGGATCCACCACAGTTTGTAACGCGGTGTTGATGTCTTGTTCGGTCACGGCCATGTCTTCTCCAAAAAGTGATCACCAAAACCACTTAGTCTAGCCAACAGGTCGTTTCACACCCGCCCTCACCCCACAAGACCGCACAACCCATCAGCCTGAGGCGAAAGTTCATCAAGCCGGTCAATGCAGAGGAGAAATGCCTGGGCGCATAAAATCACAGGCTCTCCCCGCCTAAACCATCACTGCTTATGAGCCAGCGTCGCCTGTTTGTCACCACCGCTTTGCCTTATGCCAATGGCAACTTTCACATCGGCCACATGATGGAATACATTCAAGCGGACATTTGGGTGAGGTTTCAACGCATGCAAGGTCACGCGGTGAATTTTGTTTGTGCCGATGACACGCACGGCGCACCCATCATGATCGCCGCCGAAACAGCGGGCAAAACACCGCAGCAATTTGTCGCAGACATTGCCGCCGGCAGACAAACTTATTTGGACGGTTTCCACATTGGCTTTGACAACTGGCATTCGACCGATGCGCCGGAAAACCATGCATTGGCCCAACAGATATACTGCGATCTGCGCGACTTGCCCGCCGACAAAGGCGGCAGCTTGATTGAGCGCAAAACCATTGAGCAGTTTTTCGACCCTGAGAAAAACATGTTCTTACCAGACCGGTTCATCAAAGGCGAATGCCCAAAATGCGGCGCCAAAGACCAGTATGGTGACAACTGTGAAAATTGCGGTGCAGTGTATGCGCCCACCGATTTGATCAACCCCTACTCAGGCTTGAGTGGCGCTACACCGGTACTCAAGCAAGCAGAGCATTTCTTTTTCAAATTGTCAGACCCTCGCTGCGTCGATTTTTTGCAAGACTGGACACAAAACGGTAAACACTTGCAACCGGAAGTGGCTAACAAGGTGAAAGAATGGTTCAGCGTGCGCACCAACCCAGACGGCAGCACCAGCGAGGGCTTGGGCGACTGGGACATCAGCCGAGATGCACCCTATTTCGGCATCGACATACCCGATGCGCCGGGCAAATATTTTTATGTATGGATGGATGCGCCGATTGGTTACTTGGCTTCGTTGAAAAACTTACTGGACAAACGCGGCGAAAACTTTGACGCGTACATCAACGACAGCGCTGTGGAGCAATACCATTTCATCGGCAAAGATATCGTCACCTTTCACACGCTGTTTTGGCCAGCCATGCTCAAGTTCAGCGGTCGCAAAACACCACACAAGGTGTTTGTGCACGGGTTTCTCACGGTCAACAACGGCGAAAAAATGAGTAAAAGCCGTGGCACCGGTTTGGACCCGCTCAAATACCTCAAGCTCGGCATGAACCCCGAATGGTTGCGCTACTACCTGGCCGCCAAACTCAACGGGCGCAACGAAGACATCGATTTCAACGCCGACGATTTCATGTCCCGGGTCAACGCTGATCTGGTCGGTAAGTACATCAACATCGCTTCACGCGCGGCAGGCTTTATCAGCAAACGATTTGGCGGGCAATTGGGTCAGATCGGTACGGATGGACAAGCCTTGCTGACACTGTTGCAAAACAGCTTGCCCGTCGTGGCCGACTTGTTGGAGCAACGCGATTACGCCAAGGCGTTGCGCGACACCATGGCGCTGGCCGATCGGGTGAATGAATTTGTCGACGCCAACAAACCCTGGGAGCTTGCCAAGCAAGAGGGCAAAGAAACTCGCCTGCACGAAGTGTGCAGCACTTGCATAGAAGCGTTTCGCGTGCTGAGTGCCATGCTCAAACCAGTGCTGCCGCAGCTCGCTGCCCAGGTAGAAACTTTTTTACAAACTGCGCCCATGACCTTTTCCAATGCAGCCATACCCTTGGGCGCGGGACATACCATAGGCCACTACACCCATTTGATGCAACGCGTCGACGAAAAAATGTTGGACGCTTTGTTTGATTTCCCGGATAAATTGGATAAATTGGGGTCAGATAAATTGGGGTCAGATACCGATTTCCCCAAATTGGGGAAATCGGTATCTGACCCCAATTTATCTGACCCCAATTTATCCAATTTATCCGGGAAATCAAACAAAGCGTCCAACATTTTTTCGTCGACGCGTTGCAT
>JBJTXF010000013.1:0-3095 GCA_046082145.1 Limnohabitans sp.
GCATGGAAGCCTTTGCCAAAATGCTCTGCGATAAAGCCCGTGTTGAAATGGCCAGAGACAAAATCGGGATGGGCCAACAGCGCAGCTTGAAATGGAATGTTGGAGCTGATGCCCCGGATCACAAACCCATTTAAAGCTTCACGCATTTTTTGTATGGCGTCTTGGCGGTCTCTGCCATGCACGATTAATTTGGCAATCATCGAGTCGTAGTGCATGGAAATTTCGCCACCTTCCTGAACACCTGTGTCTACCCGAACCCCCAGCAATTTGCTGGTGTCAGATTGAAACATGGTCGTCTCAGGCGGTTGAAAACGGATCAAACGACCGGTGGAGGGAAGGAAGTTTCTAAACGGGTCTTCGGCGTTGATACGGCATTCAATCGACCAACCGTTGCGCTGAATATCTGATTGCATAAAGGGTAATTTTTCGCCCGCCGCCACGCGAATCATCCATTCCACCAAATCCAAACCGGTGATGCACTCAGTGACTGGGTGCTCAACCTGTAACCGGGTGTTCATTTCAAGAAAATAAAATCCCTGATCCTTGCCCACCACAAATTCAACGGTGCCTGCGCTTTGGTATTTCACAGCCTTGGCCAAAGCAACCGCTTGAACACCCATCGCCGCACGTGTTTCATCGCTGATGAAAGGCGATGGTGCTTCCTCTATCACTTTTTGATGGCGACGTTGAATAGAGCATTCACGCTCATTGAGAAACACCACGTTACCGTGCGCATCGCCCAAGAGTTGAATTTCGATGTGACGCGGTTCTTCAACAAATTTTTCAATGAACACACGGTCATCGCCAAAACTGTTGCGAGCTTCGTTTTGACAGGATGCAAATCCTTCGTGTGCCTCTTTGTCGTTGTAGGCCACGCGCAAACCTTTGCCGCCCCCGCCTGCGGACGCTTTGATCATCACAGGGTAGCCAATGCCTTTGGCGATTTCAACCGCTTTTTCCGGCGAAGCGATCGCTTCATTGACGCCAGGAATCGTGTTGACTTTCGCCAAGGCTGCCAATTTCTTAGAAGTGATTTTGTCGCCCATGGCGGCAATGGCCTCGTGTTTGGGTCCGATAAACACCAAACCTTGCTCTTCGCACAAGCGGGCAAATTCTTCGTTTTCACTCAGGAAACCGTAACCGGGGTGAATCGCTTGCGAACCGGTTTGCTTGGCTGCGGCAATGATTTTGTCCGCTACCAAATAGCTTTCGCGACTCGAAGCAGGGCCAATGTGCACAGACTCATCTGCCAGAGCCACATGGCGGGAATTGCGGTCGGCTTCAGAATACACCGCAACGGTTGCGATACCCATACGCTTGGCAGTGGCGATCACTCGACAAGCAATTTCACCTCGATTGGCAATCAAAATTTTTGTGAACATTTTTTTCTCCAGCGCATTCACAGTGGAATGTTGCCGTGTTTGCGCCACGGGTTTTCTACTTTTTTGTCTTTCAACATCACCAGCGAGCGGCATATGCGCTTGCGGGTTTCACTGGGCAATATCACATCGTCAATGAAACCTCGGGCACCCGCAACAAACGGGTTGGCGAAACGGGCTTTGTATTCAGCCTCTTTCGCAGCGAGTTTTTCGGGATCACCTTTGTCTTCACGAAAAATAATTTCAACCGCTCCCTTGGCACCCATGACCGCAATTTCAGCATGTGGCCAGGCAAAATTGACGTCTCCTCGCAAATGCTTGGAAGCCATCACATCGTAAGCGCCACCGTATGCTTTGCGAGTGATGACGGTGATTTTGGGCACTGTGCATTCCGCATAGGCATAGAGCAATTTGGCCCCGTGCTTGATGATGCCGCCAAACTCTTGAGATGTACCGGGCATGAAACCGGGCACATCGACAAAGGTGATGACAGGTATGTTGAAGGCATCGCAAAAGCGAACAAAGCGACCGGCCTTGATACTGCTTTTGATGTCCAAGCACCCTGCAAGAACCAACGGTTGGTTGGCCACGATGCCAACGGTTTGTCCCGCCATTCGCGCGAATCCAATCAGAATGTTTTTTGCGTACTCAGGTTGCAGTTCAAAAAAATCACCATCGTCTACAGTTTTTAAGATCAACTCTTTCATGTCGTAAGGCATGTTGGGGTTGTCAGGCACGAGCGTGTCTAAGCTCAGGTCCATGCGTTCGGTGGGGTCGCCGCTTGGACGAACGGGTGGTTTTTCTTTGTTATTGAGCGGCAAGTAGTTGTAGAGACGTCGCAACATCAACAATGCTTCGACATCGTTATTGAAGGCCAAATCAGCCACACCGCTTTTGGTGGTGTGCGTGATGGCGCCGCCCAACTCTTCCGCGCTGACCTCTTCGTGCGTGACGGTTTTGACCACATCAGGGCCGGTGACGAACATGTATGAACTGTCTTTGACCATGAAAATGAAATCGGTCAAAGCAGGTGAATAAACCGCACCACCGGCCGATGGTCCCATGATCATGCTTATTTGCGGAACCACACCGCTGGCGATGACGTTGCGTTGAAATACTTCTGCATAACCCCCCAAAGAAGCCACGCCTTCTTGTATTCGAGCACCCCCTGAGTCGTTGAGCCCAATCACTGGTGCGCCCACCTTCATGGCTTGGTCCATGATTTTGCAAATTTTTTCTGCATGGCTTTCTGACAGAGCACCGCCATATACGGTGAAGTCTTGGCTGTAGACAAACACCAAACGACCATTGATCATGCCGTAACCGGTGACCACACCATCGCCCGGGATCTTGGTGTCTTGCATTCCGAAGTCTGTGCAACGGTGCTCGACAAACATGTCCCATTCTTCGAATGTGCCTTCATCAAGCAACACTTCCAGGCGTTCGCGTGCTGTCAGTTTTCCTTTGCTGTGCTGGGCAGCAATGCGTTTTTCACCGCCGCCTAATCGTGCAGCTGCGCGTTTTTTTTCCAGCTGATGAATGATTTCCTGCATATTCGATCCTCTTCGATAAGTTGACTCAGTCAACTGTGCTTGATGCTAACGCGAGCAACTGACGCGCCGCGGTAGAAGCCGCCAGACTTCCTTGCAGCACTTGTTGTTGCATAAGTGACATGGCTGCAGCGACCTGTGGGTGCTGCTGAAACGCTTCTTTCAG
>JBJTXF010000014.1:0-2605 GCA_046082145.1 Limnohabitans sp.
CAAAAAGAATTTGGCGCCCAATTGATCGATGGCGGGCCGTGGTGCAGTTTCAAAAACCCGCGCACTGGTAAAGAAATCATCGTCAAAGACAGCATCGCAGATGCGTTCTTGCAACAAATTTTGCTGCGACCCGCCGAATACAGTGTGATTGCTACGCTGAATTTGAATGGTGACTACGTGTCGGATGCTCTGGCGGCCCAAGTGGGCGGCATTGGAATTGCGCCAGGCGCCAATTTGTCAGACTCTGTGGCGTGTTTTGAAGCCACACACGGCACGGCTCCCAAATATGCTGGCAAAGACTATGTCAACCCCGGGTCGGAAATCCTGTCAGCAGAAATGATGCTTCGACACATGGGCTGGAAAGAGGCTGCTGACTTGATCATTTCGTCCATGGAAAAAGCCATCCTGAGCAGACAAGTGACTTACGACTTTGCCCGACTGATGGAAGGTGCAACCCAAGTGAGTTGCTCGGGCTTCGGGCAAGTCATGATTCAACACATGTGATGCTTTACACCCCTGGGCTTTACAGGCTTTGGGTCATTAAATTGGCCCTGAATTGGGGTGTTCTCAAACGGCTTCCTTTGGTTTCGGTTGTTGGTGTATTGCTATTTTCTGACATGGCGGGAGCAGCAATGACCCGAATGTTCTTGGCCATCCAGCCTCGTGGGCCTTGCATGGGTTCATAAACCACACTGGCACCTTGTTGCAAGGTTTTGAATCCAATCATTTCCACTTCGCTGAAGTGCGCAAAAATATCAGAGTCAAACTCATTCGACTCGATGAACCCAAATCCCTTGTGGTTGTTAAACCATTTAACGACACCAAAAGCCATACTTTCCTCCGAAATTGTTTATCAGGTAAGAATTCACTATAAATCCTATATTAGTATTAAATAATAGATTTATTTTTTGTAAATTACTATATATTAATTAATTTATAAACAAATACTCGGTTTTGTACTGGCATTTCATCGCAGGATTGACACCGATAGAATAAAAACATGTCGACTGCCCCTAAACCACCCAGCATCACGCCCGCCGGAGACAATAACGGCGGAGATTCTGTTGTTTTAGAGCGTAAAACCCTCAAAACCAAGCCGCCTCAGATGTACCAAGTGGTGATGCTGAACGATGACTTCACGCCCATGGAGTTTGTGGTGCGCGTATTGCAAGAGTTTTTCAGCAAAGACCGAGAGGCGGCCACCCAAATCATGCTCAAAATCCATTTGGACGGCAAAGGCGTTTGCGGGGTTTATTCCAAGGATGTTGCTGCCACCAAAGTGGATCAAGTGCGGGATGCCGCCCACCAAGCCGGGCATCCGTTGCAATGTTTGGCTGAGCCGGTTGAATAAATGTCGCCCGTTTCCATATACAGTTGAACCCAAGATCGCACCAAGGAAGAAATCATGATTGCCCAAGAACTTGAAGTCAGTCTGCACATGGCCTTTGTAGAAGCCAGGCAACAGCGTCATGAATTCATCACCGTCGAACATTTGCTGTTGGCACTGCTTGATAACCCCAGCGCCGCCGAAGTACTTCGCGCATGTTCAGCCAACATTGATGACCTGCGCAAATCCTTGTCAAACTTCATCAAGGACAACACCCCGCAAGTGGCAGGCACCGAAGAAGTTGACACTCAGCCTACCTTGGGCTTTCAGCGGGTCATTCAACGCGCCATCATGCACGTGCAATCCACAGGCAATGGAAAAAAAGAAGTCACCGGTGCCAATGTTCTGGTCGCCATCTTTGGTGAAAAAGATTCCCACGCGGTGTACTACTTGCATCAACAAGGCGTCACACGCCTTGATGTGGTGAATTACATCGCACACGGTATCAAGAAATCTGATCCCCAAGAAGCCGCCAAAAGCAACGAGGCCAATGCACCTGAGGCGGAAGAAAGCAGCGATAAATCCGAAAAGACTTCACCACTCGAGCAGTTCACCCAAAACTTGAATCAACTCGCCAAGGACGGGAAGATCGATCCGCTAATTGGCCGCGAATACGAAGTTGAGCGGGTGATTCAAATTCTTTGCCGCCGCCGCAAAAACAATCCGTTGTTGGTGGGAGAAGCCGGTGTTGGTAAAACCGCTATCGCCGAGGGACTGGCCTGGCGCATCACACAAAAAGACGTTCCTGAAATTTTGGCTGAATCACATGTGTATTCGCTAGACATGGGTGCGTTGTTGGCAGGTACAAAATACCGTGGCGATTTTGAGCAGCGTCTCAAAGGTGTCCTGAAGTCTTTGAAAGACAAACCCAATGCTATTTTGTTCATCGACGAAATTCACACTTTGATTGGCGCGGGTGCTGCTTCGGGCGGCACTCTCGATGCCTCCAATTTGCTTAAGCCAGCGCTCAGCTCCGGTCAGCTCAAATGCATTGGTGCCACCACTTTTACCGAATACCGTGGCATCTTTGAAAAAGACGCCGCTTTGTCCCGGCGTTTCCAAAAAGTCGATGTGGTCGAACCGACCGTTGAGCAAACAGTAGACATCCTTAAAGGCTTGAAGTCACGTTTTGAAGAGCACCACAGTGTCAAATATGCGGTAGCTGCGCTGCAGGCCGCTGCTGAACTCAGTGCCAAATACATCAACGACCGGCACCTG
>JBJTXF010000015.1:0-2132 GCA_046082145.1 Limnohabitans sp.
CGAGGTACTGGTGCCAGTCCCACAGCGGCTGACACCGTCGTTGCGCATTACCGGGGTACATTGACCGACGGCAAAGAATTTGACAGCAGTTTCAAGCGTGGGGAACCGATTGCATTTCCATTGTCTCGAGTCATTCCGTGCTGGACCGACGGCATGCAAAAAATCAAAATTGGCGGCAAAGCCAAGCTGACCTGTCCTCCTGAAACTGCTTATGGGGCTGAGGGAGTGCGTGGTGTGATTCCACCCAAGGCCACTTTGCTGTTCGAGGTCGAGTTGGTAGGCATCAAGAAAAATTGATCCCACCTCCGGGTGTCGGTAGTTACCCTTGGATTGTGAGTTTGGCTTAGCCATCCATCTCGGTCTCACGATTTCGTGTGCTAAGGTCGTTCCTTGGTAATTACATAGCAGCAGGAAAAACCGCATGAACCATTCTTCCTCACTCACGAAAGACAATGCGTCGTTCGAAAAGGCCACGTTCGACAAAGTGGCTGCAAAGTTGATTCCGTTTTTGTTCGTTTGTTACATCGTTGCGTTTTTAGACCGTGTGAACGTTGGTTTTGCAAAATTGCAAATGGCCGGCGACTTGAGTTTTTCAGATGCGATTTACGGTTTTGGCGCAGGTATTTTCTTCATCGGCTATTTTATTTTTGAGGTGCCTAGCAATATCATTTTGGAAAAAGTGGGCGCAAGGCGTTGGATAGCCCGCATCATGATTACATGGGGTTTGGTGTCTTCAGGGTTCATGTTCACCGACGATATTTATTGGGGGCCAGTGGCTACCATGTTCAACTGTACTGATGCCGAGTTCACTTTTTATGTCTTGCGCTTTCTGCTGGGAGCATGTGAAGCAGGATTTTTCCCTGGCATCATTCTGTATTTGACCTACTGGTTTCCTGGTTCGCGCAGAACTAAAGTGATTGCATTATTCATGACGGCGATTGCTATCTCTAATGTGATTGGTGCCCCAGTCTCTGGTGCCATCATGCAGTACATGCACGGCATAGGCGGTATGCGTGGTTGGGAATGGTTGTTTTTGCTCGAAGGTCTTCCTTCAGTGGCAGTCGGGTTTTTGGTGTTTGTATTTTTGCCCAACGGCCCTCGAGAAGCCCGATGGCTGAATGACAGCGAAAAAGAATTTATCGTCCAGCAAGTTGCGCTGGATGATGCGGGTAAAGAAGAGCTTGGCAAAGGTCACCGCTTCTCCGACGCTTTCACAGATTTTCGTGTTTGGGCACTCTCATTGGTGTATTTCTCAGGAGTGGTGTGTTTTTATGCTATCAATTTTTGGATGCCCACCATCATTCAAGAACTTGGTATTGAAAAAAATGATTTTTTCAAAGTCGGGCTACTCAGCATGATCCCTTGGGGTATTTCTGCCGTCGTCATGGTGCTGTGGGGAGCGCATTCGGACAAGACCGGTGAGCGCCGCTGGCACGTGGCGTGCTCATTGCTGCTCACCGTGGCAGGTTTGACAGGCTTGACCATGGTTGGCCACGCACCCATCCCGTCACTGATTGCATTGACCATGGTGGCATCTGGCACGCTGTCGTTTGTGGCCACATTTTGGTCGTTGCCCACGGCATTTTTGTCGGGCACGGCTGCGGCTGCTGGCATCGCTTTTGTCAACTCCGTGGGTAACTTGGGTGGCCACTTTGGCCCCGACTTGATAGGTCGGGTACGTACTTTGTCAGGTGGTGCCAACGAGGCTGCTTTCTGGACCCTGGCCGCCGTGGCATTGCTCGGTACGGTCATCACTTTGGCACTGCCCAAGACCCAGAAAAAAATCGCTGCTTCTTAACCACGATTGATGTGTGATGGCCAGATTGGTGTCTGATCGCAATTCTGCATTACGTGGCATTTCATCGATGGCTACCAAAGCCTTATTAGAGGAGTTGACTTCAAGGTACTTTTCCGTGTCAGGTATACATGTGCAGATCGAATCGCTGGGTGGTGTAGATGCTGCCAAGCGTGTTCAAGATGGTGAACCCTTTGACATGGTGCTGTTGGCTTGCGATGCGTTGCAGCGGTTGATGCAAGCAGGCTATTTACAAATGCAAAGCCAATGCAATTGGGCCCATTCCAGTGTGGCAGTGGCAGTGCCGGTAGGTCACGTCTTGCCGCCCATCGCCACC
>JBJTXF010000016.1:0-2287 GCA_046082145.1 Limnohabitans sp.
CCCGCACATTGGATTTAGACGTGATTTTTTATGGCGACGCCAAAATACAAAGCCACTGGCTAACCGTGCCACACCCGCGCTGGATGGAGCGTGCATTTGTATTGTTACCCTTGCAAGAGTTGGCGCCTCGCAAAGTCATTCCCGCGATGCTGCATGCGGTGGCTGAGCAAGCGATCGAACAACTGACCGGATACTGAAAAACTATTGGGAAATTTTTCGGGCTTCCTCAATTTGCGATTCAAAATAGCGTTGAAACCCATAAGCTAGGCTGGATATGAGTGCGGTTGCACCGAACATCATGGACAACACCAAGGCACCTACCGTTAGCCAATTGGTGCGACCGCTGCGGGCTTCGGTATCGGCGTCAGGGTTGTAGCGCTGGTTCCAATCGGTTTGAGACAGCAACCCCCAGTACAACGTGTGAATTGCGCTGACGGCGATAGATATGCCGAGCAGTGGTGCCAACCACCAACTCAACGGATCATCCACACCAAATGATTGGGCCCGTTCAAAGCCGTACATACCCAACATGCTCAGCAACACCAGTGACCAACCGATGGAATCGCGCCAACCGTACATGTAAAAACGGGCCGCGCCCAACGGTCCAGCAATCAGCCCTAACCAGCACACCAAGGTTTTGTTTTTCATCAACAGATTATCTGCCGCTGCAAGCCGCAGCGACCCGTGAAGCCGTGATAACCGTTGGTGCTGGGGGATGAATCGTGTCTGGGGTCATGCCGGATCGCTGGCGTCGCCCGCACCCAATGCGCGTTGCATCAGCACGGTGTCCAGCCACTTGCCATGCTTTCTGCCGCTGGCGTTGAGTTGCCCCACTTTGGCAAACCCCAGCCGCTGGTGCAAGGCGATAGAACCGGTGTTGGCCGAGTCGCCAATCACCGCCAGCATTTGACGCATACCCGCGATTTCACAGCGCCTCACCAACTCTGCCAGCAACGCCAAGCCCAGGCCGTGCCCGCCATGATCGGCATGCACATACACTGAATCCTCGACCAAATAGCGAAAACCAGGGCGCGGCCTGAAATGGCTGGCATAGGCAAACCCGCGCACTTCGCTGCCCACACAGGCCACCAACCACGGCAACCCGATTTGCAAGACATGGGCATGGCGCTGGGTCATTTCGCCCAATGTGGGTGGATCGGTTTCAAAACTGCCGCAGCCGTAGGTCACGTGGTGTGCGTAAATAGCGGTTACTGCAGGCAAATCGCCAGGCTGGCAGGCGCGAATCAAAGGGTGAAATGGGCTCATGTGGCGCAGTCTATAATGTCAGGCTTTTCAGCGAGCGCTGGCCGGGTGGTCAAGTCGCGTGTCTCATCGCTGATTCAAAGACTGCACCCAAGGATAAACCATGGTCGTCATTCGACTCTCTCGCGGCGGCGCAAAAGCCCGTCCCTTTTTCAATATCGTTGTCGCCGACAAACGCGTTCGCCGTGACGGCCGCTTTATCGAGCGCATCGGCTTTTATAACCCCATTGCTGCCGGTGGCGAAGAAGGCTTGCGTATTTCCCAAGACCGTCTGAGCTACTGGACCGGTGTAGGCGCGCAAACATCGCCCACCGTAGACCGCCTGATCAAACAGGCCAGCAAAAAAGCCGCCTGACACCCATCCCATGCAGCCTGCCTGGGAGCCTGCTGAAATGCCAGCGGATGCTGTCGAAGTCGGGCGCATTCTGGATGCATGGGGTCTCAAAGGCTGGTTCAAAGTGTTGCCCCACAGCGTCTCACCGCAGGCGCTTTTTTCTTCCAAACGCTGGTATTTACAAACCAATCAGCGCGGCCCATCTCCCTTCAAGGGCACAGTGCTCATGCGCATACGCGAGGCCAAGGAACATGCCGATTCTGTGGTTGCTTGTCCACAGGAGGCAATAGACCGAGACACCGCAGAAAGCCTCAAAGGTGCACGTATTTTTGTACCCCGTTCTTCCTTTCCTTCTACCCAAGACGACGAATACTACTGGGTGGATTTGATCGGTTTATCGGTACTCAACCGCGACAGTCTGGCATTGGGAACGGTGATTGAACTAATGTCTACCGGACCCCAAACTGTGCTGGTGATTCACCAAGCCAACCCCGAGGACCCAGCCAAGCCTATCGAACGCATGATTCCCTTTGTCAGTGCATATATTGACCGGGTGGATATCGCTGCCAAGCAAATGTGGGTGGATTGGCAAGCGGATTATTGAGCGCGACCATGCGTATCGACGTCATCACGCTTTTTCCTGAATTGATCCAGTTTTTCGCTGTGCAAGGGGTGATTCGCCGTGCATTT
>JBJTXF010000017.1:0-7288 GCA_046082145.1 Limnohabitans sp.
CAAAAATTCAAACCCGAAGATGTCGACACCTACGAAAAATTAGCCGACCCTAAGTTCAGTGGGCGTTTGTGTATTCGCTCGGGCTCACATCCCTACAACTTGTCGTTGTTCGGCGCCATGCTTGAGCACTTGGGCCCCGCCGCCACCGAAGCCTGGCTCAAGGGCCTGGTCGCCAATTTGGCGCGGCAACCGAAAGGGGGGGACACCGACCAGATCAAAGGCGTGGCCAGCGGTGAGTGTGGCGTGGCGTTGGCCAATTCCTATTACTTGGCGCGTCTCATGCGCAGCGACAGCGCCCAGGACAAAGCCGTTGTCGAGCGCATCGGCGTGGTGTTTCCCAACCAGGCGAGCTGGGGCACGCATGTGAATATTGCAGGCGGTGCCATGGCACGACACGCCAAACACCCGCAAAACGCGGTGGCCTTCCTCAACTATTTGGTCAGTGAACAGGCGCAAAGGTATTTTGCAGACGGCAACAACGAATGGCCGGTGGTCAAAGGTCTCACGATCAACAATCCAGCGCTCAAAGCCATGGGCGGGGCATCATTCAAGAGTGAAAAACTGGCCGCCAGTGTGGTCGGTATGAACCAGATCAAAGTGCAACAAATGCTGGACCGGGTTGGATTGCGCTGAACACCATGCCTTTTGTACTTTTACGCCGCCGCACGGTTTGGATCTGGTTGCTGACGGCCCTCCTGCTGTGTGCGTTGTCATGGGTCGTCTGGCTGAAACGCCAAACGCTCAATGACGATGCCGCTTTGTCGCCACAAGCCCGGCTAGGCCATGCGGTGTTTCACGATCGATCATTGTCAGCCTCTGGCCAACAATCTTGTGCCACCTGTCATGTGGAAGAACATGGTCATGCCTCCGCCCACGGCATAGAGCGGGGCGGCACCCACATGCAAGCCACGGGTAAACGCAACACGCCTTCCTTGCGCTACCTGTGGCGTAACAGCGGTTTCCATTTTGACGACGAGGGCAAACCCAATGGCGGGTTTTTCTGGGATGGCCGCGCAGACAGTTTGGCGGCACAAGCGGCCGAGCCGTTTTTGAACCCGGCAGAAATGGCCAACCCAGACAAGGCCAGCGTGGTGGCCAAGCTGTCGCGCACCAGCTATGCCCGTGAATTTGAACGCCTGTTTGGCGCGCACATTTGGCAGCAACCCGAACAAGCCTTTGCGGCCATGACGCAAGCTTTGGCCAGCTACCAAAGCGAAGACCCTGCGTTTCACCGTTTTGACAGCCTGTTTGACCGAGTGGCACAAGGCAAAGCCTCATTCAACCCGGCGCAAGAGCGCGGCTGGGCCTTGTTCAAAGACCCTGAAAAAGGCAATTGCGCGGCATGCCACACGGCTGAACCCGCTGCTGACGGCAGTCCACCGCTGTTCACCGACAACAGCTACGACAACTTGGGCGTGCCGCTGCCCGTGCACTTACGCAGCAAGGGCCAACGACATGACAACGATGCGGGCTTGTGTGCTCAGGTGCATGTGCGCGAGCGTACCGATGCCAAACACTATTGCGGGGCATTCAAAGTGCCCAGCTTGCGCAACGTGGGGTTGCGCCGTGCGTTTTTTCACAACGCCAGCTTGCATCAATTACGAGATGTGGTGGCTTTTTATGCCACCCGCGACACCGACCCCCAACGTTGGTATGGCGTGAACAAAACATTGAACGATATCAAGCCCGCTTACCGCGCCAATGTCAACCGTGATGAAACGCCCTATGGCCAACAACCAGGAGAGCAGCCCCGACTGAGCGAGCAAGACATCGACGACCTGGTGGCTTTTTTGCTCACCCTCACTGATGCGGACTTGTTGCCTCGATCTGCAACGCTTGCGGGTTCAACTGCTGCTCCAAACGCTGCGGTTCACGCGGCTGCACCGGTTGCCATCCCCAAGCTTGTAACCAGTCGTTAGACCAAGCGGCAAACAACACATTGGCGATCAGCAACACGGTTGCACAAAACCACAAGGTTTTTTTCATGGTGATGCTGTCACGCTGACTTCGTCGCTGTTGACCTGTACACGGCCTTGGCTGGTGTCGATCTGCAACACACCTTGGCTGTCCACCCCAACGGCTGTGCCTTGTGTGCCATTGGACAAAGTCAATGCATGTCCGGCCAATGCATCTCGCCGCAGGTAAGCAGCGTGGAACGCCGCAAATCCTTCGCGCTCGAAGCGTTGCAGGCCTTGCGTCAAGTGCGGCAACAACATGTGCATCACCTCTTGTGGTTGCAAGGCTTGCCCCAGCCATTCACGCAAACCGGCTGGCTCGCTGCGATAGTCAGCATTTGTCGTTGGCACCGACAGGTTCAAGCCAATGCCAATGACCGCGAACCGTGAGGGATGTGCGGGCTCGTTTCGCACCGCTGTCTCGATCAATATGCCGCCTAACTTGCGCATGTTCGCGCCTTGTCCCGCCACCAAATCATTGGGCCATTTCAGCGCCAACCCCAAGGCATGTGTGGGGTCTAAGCTGTCTGCCAAACAACAGCCTACCGCCAACGACAAGCCCGACCAATCGGCAGGTGACAACACCATGCCCAGCGAAAAAGTCAGCGCATCACCCGGCTGTCCTTGCCAATGACGTCCCATGCGGCCCCGTCCTGCGGTTTGCTGATCTGCCCACAGCAAACACGTGCTGGTGTCACCGGCACGCGCACGGCGCATGAGTTCGGTGTTGGTGGAATCCAAAACAGGAACATGCTCGAAGCGGGCCAACGGGTCCAGGCGTTGCAACATCGTTTGAACAGGATGTGCCATGCGAACGTTGTCAGTCATAGGTACATATTGAGAACAAACGAAAAAGCGTCAGTCCTTGGGTGAGAGCAAAGTACCACGGCATGCAGTCGCCCCGCATCGGCAAGGGTAGTCGGCGAGCAATTCGGGGGTGTATTTCTCGTCGATCACCAAGCCATAGTCGTAGTTGAGTTCTTCACCGGCTTTGATTTTGTGCAAAGTGCGTATAAAAATACGGCCACCGGCTTCATCCGCTTCACAGTTGGGGGCGCAAGAATGGTTGATCCAACGCGCATCGTTGCCACCATACAGCGCATCGATCACGTTTTTTTTGCTAACGTGAAAGTAAAACGTGTGATTGGGATCGCACGGGTCATGGGGATGCCGCTTTTGCGCTTTTTTCCAACTGATGACCTCGCCGGTGTATTCGATGATGATTTCGCCTTTGGCGATCGGCACCAGGGCAAACACCCCCTTGCCATGAACGCCTGAGCTGCGGACTTCAATGCGCTTGCCATGGGCGGGTGCGATGATGGGGGAGGTCAAGTTGAAAACTCTGTTAAGTTGAATACGTACATGCGCGCGTGCGCGTGCGCGCGAGAGAGCCGATTGTATGCAAGGAATATTTTCATGAGTAAAACACTGGTGATCGCCGAAAAGCCTTCCGTGGCGCAAGACATCGTCAAAGCGCTGATGCCGACTGCTGGCAAGTTTGAAAAGCATGACGACCATTTTGAAAACGACCGTTTTGTAGTGACCAGTGCAGTGGGCCATTTGGTTGAGATTCAAGCGCCCGAAGCATTCGATGTCAAACGCGGCAAATGGAGTTTTGCCCACCTACCGGTGATCCCACCCTACTTTGATTTGAAGCCGGTGGAAAAAACCAAATCGCGTTTGGCCGCAGTGGTCAAACAAGCCAAGCGCAAAGACATCGGCACCATCATCAATGCCTGCGATGCGGGGCGCGAAGGCGAATTGATCTTTCGCTTGATCGAGCAATATGCAGGCGGTAAAAAACCGTTGGACAAACCCGTCCAGCGACTGTGGCTGCAGTCGATGACACCGCAAGCCATTCGCGATGGTTTTGAACAACTGCGAAGCAGTTCGCAAATGCAAGGCTTGGCCGACGCGGCGCGCAGTCGCTCTGAAGCCGACTGGCTGGTCGGCATCAACGGCACGCGCGCGTTCACAGCTTTTAACTCACGAGATGGCGGCTTCTTTCTCACCACGGTAGGCCGTGTGCAAACCCCCACACTCTCTGTCGTGGTTGAGCGCGAAGAAGTGATTCGCCGATTTGTCAGCCGCGATTACTGGGAAATTCACGCAAGTTTTGCAGCACAAGCAGGTGCCTATGCGGGCAAATGGTTCAACCCCAAGCACACGCCCAATGCCGACGACAAAGAAATCAAAGAAGACCGGGGGTGGTCATTGAAGCAAGCCCAGGCAATTGCCGATGCGGTGAAAAACCAAACCGCCTCGGTGACTGAGGAAAGCAAGCCCAGCAGCAAGGGCAGTCCCGGTTTGTTTGACCTGACCAGTGTGCAACGTGAGGCCAATGGCCGTTTTGGTTTCTCTGCCAAAACCACGTTGTCTTTGGCACAAAGCCTGTATGAACGCCACAAAGCGTTGACCTATCCGCGTACCGACTCACGACATTTGCCTGAAGACTACCTGGCCACGGTCAAAGACACGATGCAAATGTTGGCCAAAAGCAGCATGGGCCACTTGGCGCCGTTTGCCAAAACCGCCCTCGCCGAGGGCTATATCAAGCCCAGCAAAAAAGTCTTCGACAACACTAAGGTCAGCGACCACTTTGCCATCATCCCTACGCTGCAAGCGCCCAGCGGTTTGTCGGATGCGGAACAAAAACTCTACGACTTCGTGGTGCGCCGCTTCATCGCCGTGTTTTACCCAGCCGCACAATTTTTGGACACCACCCGCATCGGCCTGGTGCAAGTCTCAGCAAATACCCACCACTTCAAAAGCACCGGGCGCGTGATGATCGACCCCGGCTGGCAAGCGATTTATGGCAAAGAAGTGGATGAAGAAGAAGACAAAGAATCTGGAAAAATTTTGGTCAAACTGGCTGCCGGTGAAACGCCCTCGGTCAGCGAAGCCGAGACCAAGGGCTTGAAAACCCGCCCACCCGCACGCTATACCGAAGCCACCTTGCTTGGTGCCATGGAAAGTGCAGGCAAACACGTCGAAGACGATGAATTGCGCGAAGCCATGCAAGAAAAAGGGCTGGGCACACCAGCCACACGATCGTCCATCATCGAAGGCTTGCTCAACGAAAAATACATGCTGCGCGATGGCCGTGAACTGATTCCCACCGCCAAGGCCTTTCAGTTGATGACCTTGTTGCGCGGTTTGGGCGTAGAAGAATTGTCACGCGCCGACCTCACAGGCGACTGGGAATTCAAACTGTCGCAAATGGAAAAGGGCAAGCTGTCGCGCGATGCGTTCATGCAAGACATTGCCGAGATGACCCAGCGCATGGTGAAGAAAGCCAAAGAATACGACCGCGACACCATCCCGGGCGACTATGCCACCTTGCAAACACCCTGCCCCAACTGCGGTGGTGTGGTCAAAGAAAACTACCGTCGCTACAGCTGCATTGGCAAGCCCGGCGCAATGGCCAAAACCAACGCCGACGGCGAATCAGAAGGACCGGGCTGCGGTTTTTCATTCGGCAAAACACCCGCAGGTCGCACCTTTGAATTGGCCGAGGTGGAGCAGTTTTTGCGTGACAAAAAAATCGGGCCGCTGGAAGGTTTTCGCTCAAAAGCGGGTTGGCCGTTCACCGCTGAAATTGCGCTCAAGTTCAGCGATGAAGAAAAAAATTGGAAGCTCGATTTTGATTTTGGCGACGACAAAAATGCCGAGAACAGCGGGGAAATTGTCGAGTTTGGCGATGCGGTGACTTTGGGTGCCTGCCCCAAATGCGGCAGCGCCGTGCATGAATACGGGGCCAACTATGTGTGCAGCAAATCCGTGCCCACCCATGCACAACCCACGCCCAGTTGCGATTTCAAAACCGGTCGGGTCATCTTGCAACAGGTGATTGAGCACGACCAAATTCAAAAACTCTTGGCCACCGGCAAAACCGATTTGCTCGAGAAATTTGTGTCCATGCGCACGCGCCGCGCTTTCAAAGCCTATCTGACTTATGACGCGCAAGCTGGCAAAGTGAGTTTTGCGTTTGAGCCGAGCAAATACCCCCGCAAGGGCGGTGCTCCCACCACCGCCGCACTGGCCAAAGCAGCGGGCAAAACCTTGCCCGGCAAAAAAACACCTGCCGCCAAAAAAGCCTCTGCCAAAACGGCTGCGGCCAAAACCGCCAACACGACCCAGCCCAAAACGCCACGCAAAGCCGCCGCTGGCAAAGCCCCAAGCGCTGCGTTGGCAGCAGTGATTGGCAACGAAGCCGTTGCGCGCACCGAAGTGATGAAAAAACTGTGGGATTACATCAAGACGCACAACTTGCAAGACCCGAAAGACAAACGCACCATCCGCGCGGACGACAAGCTCAAAGCGGTGTTTGGCAAAGACAGCGTGGGTATGTTTGAGTTAGCCGGTTTGATTGGGGCGCATTTGGATTGATTGGTGAGTTCTGGGCCTCTAGCCGCGTGCAAAGGGACTTCGGTGACCGTCGCCCGCTCAGTGCGCACTTTGCAAACAAGGTGGCACCTGACTGGACAAAAAATCATAAACCGCTTTGATTCTTGCGCTGGTTTGCAATTCCCGGTGAACAGTCAGCCAAACGGGAAACTGAGGCATGTCTAAAAAGGGCAGGATCACTTTGACTGTGGGCTCGTTTCGTACCAAATAGTCTGGCACGAAACCAATGCCTGATCCTGCTTTGACAGCCGCCCACTGGGCAATCAAGTCATCGCTGCGAACTGCAAAGTGCAGGTCTTCGACCGAAAAACCTTGTGCCTCAAAGCCCAAGTCCACTTCCCTGTTTTGGTCACCCGCGATCAAATCGTGGGTCAGCAAGTCCATGGCTTGTTGCGGAGTGCCTTTGCGCTCCAAATAGTCTCTGTGTGCGCACGCCTGAATGCCGATGTGGCCGATGCGCTTGGCGATCAAACTGCTTTGATCGGGGCGCACCATGCGCAGCGCAATATCGGCTTCGCGGCGCAACAAGTTGCTGACGTTGTTGCTGACCACCAGCGCCACGGTGACCTCCGGCAAGGTTTGGCGCATGGCGGCCAAGAGGGGTGGCAGTAAAAAGCACGCCACAGGCTGGCTGGCCGTGATGCGAACCAGGCCCTGCAAACCTGTCGTGCTGCCCGTGGCCAAGCGCGAAAAACTGGCTGCACCGGCATGCATGGTTTGCGCTGCCTCTGCCAACGCCATGGCTTGGGGCGTGGCTTGCAAGCCTCGGCCTGTGCGCTCAAACAACACCACATTCAACTGTTGCTCCAATTCTGCAATGTGCCGACCCAAGGTGGGTTGGCTGATACCGGTCTGACGGGCTGCACCCGTCAAACTGCCCTGCTCCAGCGCAGCCAAAAACGACGGGATCAACGACCAATTGAAGC
>JBJTXF010000018.1:0-4065 GCA_046082145.1 Limnohabitans sp.
CCGACCAATGTTTCAAAGGGCTTATTCCTCTAAGAAGTTAGCCCTTTTTACTTATATTTATGGGTATTTACCTTCAAACTGACACTTCAACTAAAAATGTTTTGCCAGTTTGATTATTAAACTTTAAGTTGGTTTGTATTTGTGTCTTTCATAAATGCATTCAAGGTTTTGAAAATATGGCGGTGATGGTGTGTACACAGTGCGGATTGGCTGATGACAATCCAAAACCCATGCGTTGCGCCAAATGTGGGGGGCGCGATTTTTATGCCTCCAGCCCATCAGCTTTTGGACCCAAAAAGAAAACAACGCAAATGGCTGAACCTTTGCCTGTGAGAGTTGCCGGTACGCAGGCCCAAACCACCGAGTCCACAGTGACGCTGTTTGACAAGTATGGTGGAGTTCCCAATATATCGAAAATTGTGCGGTCATTTCATAAGGAAATCATGTTACGGCCACATTTGGCTGCTTATTTTGATGGAATAGATATGGTGCTGTTGGCTGAGCACACCGTGAAGTACATTGCATTTGTCATGGGCAAGCCTGCAGAAATTTATACTGGTCGAGACATGTATACAGCGCATGCCAAGTATCATATTCACGGGATACATTTTGATGAAGTAGCTGATGTACTCAAATACATCTTGATGCAAGCGGGTGTTGAAAATCCTGATATCGAAATAATAATGCGCAGAATAGAAAGTCTGCGAGAAATGATTATTGTTTAACGAAAGATTCGCGTATGAACAAAATCAGCCGTCGGCAACCGTCAAAAAATTTATCATGTTCAACTCCTACATGGCCTGTCAAATCTATGTGCTTTAATGAATTGGCCATGCGTTACCTTGTTTCGCATGCTTGCATCTTGTCTGAGCCAATTTTCAAAGTCCGAATTGAGCATTTGAGCCAGCAACTGCTGTCATTTTTCGGATTGCAATTGATCAGCGATATTCGTCCCGAAAGACTTCAGAAATTTATTTACGTTCTAGAGGGAAAAGGCTTGGAACCTCGAAAAATCCAATCGTGTTTGTTGACTTTTAGGGTGTGCATGAAGTATGCGTTCAATCAAAAATGGGTGTTGGATCCTGCGCTGACCAAACCATTGCTTTCTTTTAATCATTCCTTGCTGCCAGATGAAACCTTTATGTCTGCTAGTGAATATCAAGTTTTGTACCAAGACTTGGTGCAAGAAGTTACCCGTCAAACTTTTCACTGAGCATCAGGAACACCTCCATAGGTTTGCCAAGTAGAACCAGCCAGCCAGCCCGCATCAACGGGAAGATTTATACCTGTTATGGCAGTTGCTTCAGGCGAGAGTAAAAAAGCCACGGCCACCGCTACCTCATGCGGCTCTACCAGCCGCCCCATGGCGGCTTGCGACATCAGGTCTCTGGGGTCACGATCACCACGGTCAATGGCGGCTTGTAACGCCTCAGTGCGTGTGTAACCGGGAGACACGGCATTGACCCGCACGCCGGTACGGCCCCATTCGGCAGCTAATCCTGCAGTCATGGAAATCACTGCGGCTTTGGCTGGTGCATAAGCATGCAATGGGTTTGAACGCATGCCAGCTATAGAGGCGAGGTTCACAATGGCACCGTGTTTACGTTTAACCATGGCCTGACCAAAAATAGAGCAGCATAGATAGGTGCCTCGGAAATCTACATCAAGCACCTGTTCCCATTCGCGCATGGTCAATTGGTCAGGTGTCAGCCTATGTTGCAATATGCCCGCGCTGTTAACCAAGTGGCTTACAGGACCGTAGGTCTTTTCAATATGTGCCAAAGAGGATTTCAATGCAGATTCGTTTGTGACATCACAAGCCACAAACCCTTTAGCCAGTGGGTCACAGTTTTTGGCAGAAGAAGGTAAGTCCATGACAACCACAGCATGGCCGATTTGGATGAGATGCTTGACGCAAGCCGCGCCGATGCCGCTGGCACCACCTGTGATCAAAGTGATGGGAGAGAGTTTCATAAGTGGGCCTCTTATTGGTTGCCTATGACGCCTTGCAGGATGACGAATTTTGCAGAGAAAGTGGCTTTGGCGGATCCACTCGCTAAGTTCTTGTTGTCACTGCTCATCGCAGATACTTTGAATTGGTATTCGTGACCCAAGGTTGTGAAATTTTCAGGGCATGGTCCGACATATTTGTCGAGCCCGCCTGCGACAA
This sequence comes from Limnohabitans sp., assembly GCA_046082145.1. GTDB lineage: Bacteria > Pseudomonadota > Gammaproteobacteria > Burkholderiales > Burkholderiaceae_C > Limnohabitans. The sequence continues at coordinate 2,171 of JBJTXF010000018.1, forward strand.
TTTCATACTCAGCAGGAAAACCCTCAGGTCGTGTCAAAGTCGCGCCCCCATGATCGTGGTTTTTATTGTCCAAATCCACCATGTTGACCACCAATTGTGTGGTGCCGGGTGGTATGTTCTTTAATTTGATCAAGGGTGAGGTATTGGAGCAGTGGTGAGAAATATGCCAGCGAAAGTTCACGCCCAAATTGGATTGTGACCACGCTGGAACAGCGAGCAGTAATGAAAAAAATACGAGGAAGGTTTTCATAGGCTTCTCCTGAATCAGGCTGATTATGTCCTTTGCAGAGAGCCTGCTTTTTTCATCATTTCTCAAACGACCCGCACACACAATTGCTATCGCATTTGACTGCAACAAACAGGTGTCTGGCGTAAACTCAGCGTTTTTATGCTCAAAGCCCACTGCTATGCGAAGTGATATTGAAATTGCCCAAGCCGCCACTCTTCAAAGAGTTTCCGAACTTGCACAAAGCCAACTCGGTATTTCAGACGAGCATTTGTATGCCTACGGGCATCACAAGGCAAAACTATCATTGAAATACATAGACAAATTACCTGCCCGCAAAAATAGCAAACTCATACTCGTCACAGCTATCTCTCCCACGCCCGCGGGTGAAGGCAAGACCACCACCACCGTCGGCTTGGGCGATGCACTTTGCAAGATTGGTAAAAAGAGTTTGATCTGTTTGCGAGAGCCTTCACTGGGCCCCGTCTTTGGTATGAAGGGTGGTGCTACGGGCGGCGGTATGGCACAAGTGGTGCCGATGGAAGACATCAATTTGCATTTCACCGGTGACTTTGGCGCCATCGGTCTGGCGCACAATTTGTTGTCTGCCATGCTGGACAACCATATTCACCATGGCAACGCTTTGAACATTGACACCCGGCGCATCAGTTGGAAGCGTGTCATTGATATGAATGACCGGGCATTGCGTCAAATGGTAGTGGGCTTGGGCGGTACCGCCAACAGCGTGCCGCGTGAAGATGGCTTTGACATTGTGGTCGCATCAGAAGTCATGGCCATTTTTTGTCTCGCCACCAGTTTGTCAGATTTGAAAGCGCGCTTAGGTCGCATCGTGGTGGGTTACAACATGTCGGGTGCGCCGGTATTGGCCAGCGATTTACAAGCACATGGCGCCATGGCGGCGCTTCTCAAGGATGCGCTTGCCCCCAATATTGCACAAACACTTGAAAACAACTTGGCATTCATCCATGGCGGGCCGTTTGCCAATATTGCCCATGGCTGTAACTCTGTGATTGCCACAGCCACAGCCAGCAAATTGGCTGACTACGTCGTGACTGAAGCTGGCTTTGGCGCTGACTTGGGGGCAGAAAAATTCATCGACATCAAATGCAGAAAGTCTGGCTTGCAACCTTCTGCAGTGGTTTTGGTCGCCACTGTCAGAGCGCTCAAATACCACGGAGGTGTTGCCGTCAAAGAGCTGGGTGCTGAAAATCTCCCTGCACTTGAAAAAGGCATGGTGAATTTGCAAAAGCATTTGCACAATATTCGCACCCACTACGGCTTGCCTTGCGTGGTTGCCATCAACCATCGCACTGAAGATACGGCCGCAGAAATTTCCCTGCTTGAACAGGCGTGTGCCGCGTATGGAGCCAAGGTGGTGGTTGCGAAACACTGGGCCCAAGGTGGTGCCGGTGCAGTTGACTTGGCGCATGTGGTGGTGGATTTGTGCGAGCAAGCCAATCAATTTCAGTACGTCTACGATGAAAAAGACAGTTTGTGGGACAAAGCCAAAACCATTGCTCAAAAAATTTATGGTGCCCAGGGTATTTCTGCAGATGCCAAGGCCAAAACCATGATCGATAAATTGCAGGAGCAATACAAATGGGATAGTGGCCGTAGCCTTGCTCCTGCAATTTATCGATCATGGTTT
>JBJTXF010000019.1:0-2307 GCA_046082145.1 Limnohabitans sp.
GGTTTTGCCGGCGCCGTTAGAGCCAATCAATGTCACCAATTCGCCTTCATGCACTTCAAAGTCCACGCCCTTGACCGCTTTAATGCCGCCGTAAGCGACCCGCAATTCACGCACCTGCAACAAGGCTGCCATGTCAATGTCCTCCGGTGCCGAGATAGGCTTCGATCACCCTGGGGTCGGCCTGCACTTGTGCTGGCGTTCCCTGTGCGATTTGCTTGCCATGGTCCAGCACTGTCACAGCATCGCACAAACCCATGACCAGTTTGACATCGTGTTCGATCAGCAACACCGTGCGGCCATCGTTTCGAATGCGGTCTATCAATTCGCGCAATTGGATTTTTTCTGTGGCATTCATGCCTGCGGCGGGTTCATCCAAAGCCAGCAATTGCGGATCGGTGGCCAGTGCACGGGCAATTTCCAATCGACGTTGATCGCCATAGCTCATTGTCCGGGCTTTATAGTCAGCCAAGCTCGCAATGCCGACATAGTTCAGCAATTCTCTGGCCCGTTGTTCAATGGCTGCTTCTTCAGCCACAAAAGCCTTGCTGCGGAAAATGGCACCCCACAAACCGGAACGGCTGCGCACATGGCGACCCACCATGACGTTCTCTAACGCTGTCATATCAGCAAACAAACGGATATTTTGAAAAGTACGTGCAATACCTGCTTGCGCCACCTGATGCACCGCCGTGGGTTGATAAGGCTGTCCTGCCAATTCAAAGTGGCCGCTGTCAGGCGCATACAAGCCGGTAATGACATTGAAGAAGGTGGTTTTGCCAGCGCCATTAGGCCCGATCAAACCGTACACCTGCCCATGTTCGATGCGCATGCCCACATCGCTCAGGGCGTGCAGTCCACCAAAGCGCTTGGAGATGCCTTGCACATTCAACACCGGGGTGCTCATGCAGACCCCTTGTCTGATGCCATGACTTTGCCGTGTTCGGGTGCGGGCCACAATCCGCGCGGCCGCCACAACATGATGAGAATCATCGCCAAAGCAATCAACAACTGACGCAAGATGGCCGCATCCAATCTGCCATCGGTCATTTGCTGCAACGGCCCGGCCACATAGCGCAACACCTCGGGTAAAGCCGACAACAACACCGCGCCCAAAATGACGCCTGGCAAATGGCCCAATCCACCCAGCACCACCATGGCCACGATCATCACCGACTCCATCAGGCTGAAGGATTCAGGTGATACAAACCCTTGGAACGAGGAAAACAACACCCCTGAGACACCCCCGAACATGGCACCCATGCCAAACGCCATGAGCTTGAGATTGCGGGTGTTCAAGCCCATGGCCTTGGCCGCCATTTCATCCTCTCGAATAGCCATCCAAGCGCGACCTATGCGCGAACGCTCTAAGCGATAACACACCAACACACTGACCAACACCACAGCCAAAAATACATAGTAATACTGGGTTACCCCGGGCAATTCGATGAATCCCAAATCCAGTTTGCGCGACAACGGATGGTCCATGATCGTGATCGGATCGATTTGGCCCAAGCCCTTGGGGCCATTGGTGAGGTTGACCGGGTTGTCGAGATTGTTTAAAAACACGCGGATGACTTCACCAAAGCCTAAAGTGACGATGGCCAAATAATCGCCACGCAATTTCAAGGTTGGCGCTCCCAGCAAGAGGCCAAACAAACCGGCCAGGCCGGCGCCCAAGGGAATCACCACCCACAAGGGGGTGTGGACACCATGCGGAAACAGCGCGGCAAACGCAGGAAAATTCTCCATCAAATGCGGCGAAGCCAACAGGCCAAACATGTACGCGCCGACGGCAAAAAAAGCGACAAACCCCAAATCCAGCAAACCCGCGTAACCCACCACGATATTCAAACCCAAAGCCAGCATCACATACAAGAGCGCCATGTCTGCGATGCGAACCCAACCATTGCCAAATATTTGTAACACCAGCGGCAATGCCAGCAACAGCAAGCCCCACATGGCATAACGAACATAAGAGCTGGGGGTGTTCGCGGTCATGTTTTCACGCCCTGTCTGCCACACGCTCACCCAACAAGCCCGAAGGCCGCAAAGTCAGCACCGCGATCAACACCACGAAGGCAAAAATATCAGCGTAATGGCTGCCCAGCACGCCACCGGTCAGATCACCGATGTAGCCGGAGGCAATGGCCTCAATCAAGCCCAACAAAATCCCCCCCACCACGGCCCCAGCAAGATTGCCAATGCCACCGAAGACGGCTGCGGTGAATGCTTTAAGACCTGGCAAAAAACCCATGCCATGTTGGACGGTGCCGTAATTGGAAGCCCACATGACACCCGCCAAAGCCG
>JBJTXF010000020.1:0-4798 GCA_046082145.1 Limnohabitans sp.
AGTTAATTAGTGAAATGTTTTGGTCAACTGGAGACGCTTTCATACCATCAAGCGGTCAAAGGCTCAATCTGTTTGGAGATGCTCGAAGACTTCGCAATTTCTGCCACCCTGAGGTCGTACATGGATTGCAAATTCAGCCAGCTTTGTGCATCGCCGCCAAAGAAATAGGCCAAGCGCAAAGCGGTATCGGCGCTGACACCTCGACGCTCCAACACAATATCGTTGATGCGACTCGCAGGTATGTGCAACCGTTTCGCCAACGCATGGGCGCTCATGTTCAAAGGAAGCAAATAATCTTCACGCAAAACTTCACCGGGGTGTATGGGTCGCATACCGTTTTTGATACTCATGGCATTTCCTTACTAGTGGTAATCGACTATCTCAACATTTGCAGGTCCATTTGAAGTCCAACCGAAACACAATCGCCATTGATCATTGATGCGAATGCTGTACTGCGCTGCACGATTTCCTTTAAGCGCCTCAAGACGGTTACCCGCAGGAGTGCGTAAAAAATCCAAATGAGTTGCAGCATCAAGTTGCGCCAATTTACGCTCAGCCACTCGCTTAAATGCAGAGAAACGCTTTGACTTTCCTGTGGTGAAAAGCCTCTCGGTTTCAAGGCACTTAAAGCTGATGATGCTCATTGGTTGATTTTAATGAGTTTACCGACAAACGGTCAATTTCTCGGCAATAAAGAATTGAAGCGTTTTACTTCAGTTTGAAGAGGTTTCGAAGGGCGAGGCCTACAAGAAATAGTGTGGCAATGCTGATGGTTTTGTGCAAGATGACCAAGGCCGACAAAACCAAGCCCCACCAGGCACCCGCTGGCCAAAACGCTTTACTAGCAGCTTCACTCAATTTATCCAAGCCCGGCAAGGGTAAGGATTGCAGTAATGAGAACTCCAGCCACTGAGGCGCAAACTGGCAAGCCTGCACAGTAAGGCCACAATGCCCTAGCCAAGACAACAGGCCATATACCGAAGTCAACGCCATCACACTAAAGCCATCGTATTTAAGTGGACGCGAGATACTGAATCCGTAATCGCTGAGTTCCTTATATACCCTGAACAACCAGCGTTTCAAACCAGTTTCGCGCAGAGTTTCCTCTTCCATTTCCAATTTAATGAAACGCTGCTTTTCGCGGATGACCAAGCTGCACCAAAGAAAAAAGCACTTCCCCCAAAGTCATACTTTTCAAAAAAAGCAGACTTAAATTGCGCACCCATGAACGAAACATGGCTTCGATATGAGCTTCTGCAAAATCGACTAACAGATCCCCATTGGGTCCATTCAAATTTGATGTGACTCGCAGATGAATCATTGAAATTTGATTGATCGCCAAATTTGGCGTAATTGAAACAAGCCCCTTTTTCGAACTGGGTGTTTTCGAAATTAGCCATGTCTCCAAATTCAAAGAAGCTGAAATTCTTCCATTCAGTAAAAACTTCTTCGCTAAAGGTAACGCAGTTTCTTGCAAGATCAATTATTTTTGGATTCTCAACTGGAAACTCACGCCTCCAAGCATTCCAAACAACATGCCCTTTACCTTGTGCCGCTCCTAACTGATTACTTAAATTCGCCAATGCCAAACACCCCGCCTTGCTGATGTTGTCTGGCGTTCCATTCTTACCATCTTGGAATAATTTTCGTAACGCATCTTTTACGTGTATCCCTTCTACTATGTCTGGCAGCATTTCTATCTTTGGATGATCTTGCAAGCTAGTCATACCTGACCCCTTTGCGACAAAAGATACACATAGGCTGGCCAAGACAAAGGGATGAATTGGGCGGGATCGGTGAGCGACAGTGGTTCTGGCACCAACGTCGTTTCAACCTGTTGCCCATGTCAATTGAATTCAGCAGACAGTGTCTGCCGAATTTTTTGTATGGGCCACGCCAGGTGAACTCAGCCTCAACGATGCGTCGCCCCACTTCCCAATAGCTCGCGGTCATGACCGCGTTAACGCTTCGCACCGCCAAGCCACGTGCTTGGCGAATCAGTTCTGCGATATCGATTTGCAAATGTCAATACATCTTTTTAAACCCATCCGTACTAAATAAATGCAGTCTTGCTAACGGTATGCGACCTGTGACGCGGTTGAACAAACCTACTGAACTTGACCCCGACAGTTTCTGACATCTTTGCAAATGGATATTTCAACGATCAAAATGCAATGAAAAAATCAACCTACCGAGTTTTCCAGAATCACATGCCCGACCGCGGTATTGCTGGCAGGCACATGATAAAAACGGTGTTTCAAAAGCGGCGCAGCACCTCCAGCCACATCGGCCATGGCACCTCGGGCGATCAGCCACATCACCAATTCAATGCCTTCGCTACCCGCCTCGCGCACATAGTCGATATGCGGCATTTGCGCCAGTCCAGCGGGGTCGTTGATCAAGCGATCTAAAAACGCATTGTCAAAGGCTTTGTTGATCAAGCCTGCACGTGGCCCTTGCAACTGATGGCTCATGCCACCCGTGCCCCAAATATGCACATTCAAATCGCCATCAAAACTGTCGACAGCTTTGGCGATGGCTTGGCCCAAGTTGAAACAACGCTGCCCCGATGGCACGGGGTACTGCACCACGTTGACCGCGAACGGAATCACCGCACACGGCCATGCTTTCGGTTGTCCGCACATCAGTGACAAGGGCACGGTGAGACCGTGGTCCACGTCCATGCGGTTGACGATGGTCAAATCAAAATCTTGTTGAATCACCGATTGCGCAATGTGCGCAGCCAACTCGGGATGGCCTTGCACCACAGGCACTGCGCGTGGGCCCCAACCTTCGTCTGCGGGCGCGTATTGCGCAGCGGTGCCGATGGCAAACGTGGGAATCATGTCCAGACTGAACGCTGTGGCGTGGTCGTTGAACACCAGAAAAATCACGTCTGGTGTGTTTTGTTTCATCCAATCTTTTGAATAGTCGTAACCGGCGAACAGCGGTTGCCAATACGGTTCGTGCGTCTTGCCCATGTCCAAAGCCGCACCGATGGCGGGTACATGCGAGGTGTATACCGATGCGGTGATGCGTGCCATGTGTTTACGCGCCTCCTGCGCTGCCTTGCGGTTGCTTGTGGGATTGTGCACTGCCGTCTTCACCGATATAGCGGTTGCCTTCAACCGAACGACCGCCGCTGATCATCATTTGGCGGTATTCATCTTCGGTCATGCCTGTCATGCTGCCGGCCATTTGCTGAAAGCTCTTGCCATCGGTGGCACCGATCTTGGCCAAGAAATAAATGTTTCCGCCCGCGCGAATACACCTGTTCAAGTCGCGCGCCAACACGGCTTGTTTTTGCTCTTCGGTCATGGCCCATTCGTCCAGGTAAGCGCGTTCATTGGCTTTGAAACGCGCACGGTTGTCTGCTTTCATCAGTGACATGCAAAATTGATTGAGCCAATAGCCTTTGCGCGATTGCTCCATGTCAAAGATGGTGGTGCCAGGCACATCCAAATACGGTTTATCAAGTGCCATCGTGCGTTTCCTGTCGTTGAAGTTCAGGCCAATACAAGCGGGTCGGGTTGTCCACCAACAAGCGATGCTGCAACGCTTGCGTGACTGCTATCTGCGGTATGAAATCGACCAACAATCCGTCATCGGGCATATGGTCTTTCAAATTCGGATGTGGCCAATCCGTGCCCCACAACACCCGGTCGGGAAAGCTCTCCACCACATGGCGTGCGAACGGCACCACATCGCGATAAGGTTGCGCTTCACCATGCAATGCCGAAGGGCCAGTGATACTCAAGCGTTCAGGACACGACACCTTGCTCCACACGTTCGGGTGCTCGAGCATGAATTGCATAAACAAACTGAACTCAGGGCCGTTCAAAGGTTTGGACACATCAGGTCGTCCCATGTGATCAACCACCACTGTGGTGGGCAAGGCGGTGAAGAAATCCCACAACTCAGGCAGGTCTACCGCCTCAAAATAAATCACCACATTCCAGCCCCAATGTTTGATACGAGAGGCGATGTCCATCAACTCATCTTTGGGTGTGAAGTCCACCAATCGTTTGACGAAGTTGAAGCGCACACCGCGCACGCCTGCTTCGTGAAGCGATTGCAATTCGTTGTCACTGATGCCACGCTTGACAGTGGCGACACCGCGTGCACGTCCTTGTGAACGCCTCAATGCATCCACCAACGCGCGGTTGTCAGCACCGTGGCATGTGGCTTGAACGATCACGTTTTTGTCGACACCCAAATGGTCGCGCAAGGCAAATAACTGTGCGGCAGATGCATCGCAAGGTGTGTATTTACGTTCCGGTGCATAAGGAAAAGTCTCGCCCGGTCCAAACACATGGCAATGCGCATCGACCGCGCCGGCGGGCAAGACAAAGCGCGGCTTGGCAGGGCCGTCGTACCAATCAAGCCATCCGTTGATTTTAATGAAGTCGCCTGAAGTCGCTTTGCTCATGTCGTGACCAACATATCAATCGATGTATTTCAAACCGGCTTTGGCCAAGGCTTCTCGCATGTTGTACATGTCAAGGCCAAGCACACCTGACGCGAGCTTTGCCCGTTTTTCGCCTTCATTGGCTTCACGCGCTGCGGCTGCACCCAGAACGGACGAAGCGATAGACGCAGGAACCACCACCACGCCATCGTCGTCGGCCACCACCACATCGCCGGGTTGCACCAGAGCACCAGCGCACACCACTGGCACGTTGACCGATCCCACAGTGGCTTTGATGGTGCCCTTGGCGCTGATGGCGCGGCTCCAGACTGGAAAACCCATCTGCGTGAGTTCCGCCACATCGCGTACACCGGCGTCAATCACCAAAGC
>JBJTXF010000021.1:0-3933 GCA_046082145.1 Limnohabitans sp.
CCAAGCCATACACCACCGATTGCAACCCCGCCGTTTGACCTATGGCCTCCGGTAAAAAATCTTTGCCCAAGGTGATGAACTGCGGCAAGGTGATGAGAAATACCGCCCCTAAAAATGCGCCATGTACCGAACCCAAGCCACCGATCACCACCATCAACAGCAAATCAATGGATTGCAAAATACCGAACTGGTCAGGGCTGATGAATTGCATTTTGTGTGCATACAGCGCACCCCCAATGCCGGCCAGGGCGGCCGACAACATGAACGACAGCGTCTTGTAATAAGCCAGATGAATGCCCATGCTTTGCGCAGAAATTTCTGAGTCTCTGATGGCCACAAATGCGCGGCCTGTGGAAGAACGCAGCACATTGAGCACGGCCAAGGTACACAGCACCGTCACCCCTAAACACACTGCATAAAACGATTCTGCGTTGTCGATTTTCCAAGCGCCCAACACCATGGCTTTGACATGCATGCCTGCATTGCCGCCGGTGACACTTTCCCAGCGCGCCAAGCCCTCTTCCACAATGAACCCGAACGACAGCGTGGCAATACCCAGAAAAATACCTTTGACCCGCAACGCAGGCAAACCCACCACTGCGCCAACCAATGCCGACAAACCTGCAGCCACTGCCAAGGTCACAGGAAATGGCGTGCTGTGGGCAGACAACACCGCAGCCACATACGCGCCCACCCCCATGAACGCCGCATTGCCAATCGAGAACAAACCGGTGAACCCTGCAAGCAGCATCAGCCCCAAACCCATGATGCTGTAGATCATGACAAAAATCAGTTGTGCGAGCCAATATTCCTGCAACCACCATGGTGCAGTCATCAAACCCAACAACAACAAGCCATACCAAAACACATGGCCGCCATGGCGAGCCAATTGAATGTCTTGTTGGTAGCTGGTTTTGAAGATAAAGCGCATGCGTCAGACCTTTTTTCGCAGGTTGTCGCCAAACAGGCCGTTCGGTTTGAATACCAGCATCAACAGCACCACCACATAAGCGGCGACATCTTTGAAACCTTCGGGCAACCAAAACCCCGAGAGTGACTCCACCACGCCGATGATGATGCCGCCGACAATAGCGCCGGGCAAACTGCCAAAGCCGCCCACCACCGCCGCAGGAAATGCCTTCAAGCCGATGAAGCCCATGTTGGCATGCACAAACGTGATGGGCGCGAGCAGCAGCCCTGCCACCGTCGCCACCACGGCCGCCAAGGCCCACACCATGCTGTTGAGCCGTTTGATAGGTATGCCCATGTAATACGCCGCCAACTGGTTTTGTGATGTGGCTTGCATGGCAATGCCCACGCGCGTGTACTTGAACATCAGGTAAAGCAGGCCGCAGAGCACGGCGGTTGTGGCCATCACCACCAACTGCGTAGCGCCCAACACCAAGCTGCCGAATTGGAAGGAAGTGTCTGCATAAGGCACGGGCAAATTATGGGTTTCGGTGCCGATGTTGGGCACCATGGTGACCAAGCCACGGGCCACATAACCCACCCCAATGGTCAACATGACGATGGCAAACGCCGGTTCACCGAGCACTGGGTTGATGACTACCCGCTCAATCAACCAACCCATACACGCCATCACCCCCAAGGTCACCATGACGGCCACACCGAACGGCCATCCCAGGTAAGTGACACCAGCCAGTCCCGCAAATGCACCCAACATCATCAGCTCGCCTTGGGCAAAGGTCACGGTTTCGGTGGCCTTGTAAATCAGCACAAAGCCGAGCGCGATCAGCCCGTAAATACAGCCTTGGGCCACACCGCTGAAGATAACTTGCAAGACCTGCATGAATGAATAGGTAAAAGCTGCCCTGTGGTTGTGAAGACATTGTCAATGCGGTGAGCACTTTGGAATGCTAGGCATATCCCTGCATTGACAGATGGCTTAGCTTGGTACATGACTGTCTGCGATTGAATCAACAAGTGCCGTATTAAAACAGGCTGAGCGATCAAGTTTGTGAGTCACTCGCTACAAAAAGTTTAAAAAATTCGTCTAAAATAAAGGCAAAGAATAATTTATTTTTATGAAAAGAGTATGAACTACCTAAACTGATCCCAAACAACCTCCCAACAATCAGTTTTAACAGCATTATTTTTTAAAGGTTTCACCATGTCTAACTGCCCAGACTCCTCTGCCCTCAAACGTCACTGTCAGTGACAACGGCACTGACAAGATCACCCTGACAGGCAAAGTGGCCGACTTAGATAGCTGGCTGCAAACTAATCCGATTTCCTACACACCGAATGCTGGGTTCGCAGGTAGCGACCCCTTGACCATGCTGACCGAAGATGGCGGCAACAGCGGTGACGGTGGTCCTCAAACCGGCAAAGATACCGTGGCATTGACCGTGGTGGACACCCGCGCACCAGTGTTGTTGCAGGCCAAGACATCCGAGGATGGCAAACAAATTGTGTTGCTATTTGACGAGCAATTGGACGCACAAAATTTACCCTTACCCAGCGCTTTTGCGCTGGCAGTCACATCCACCACCCCGCCTGCCAACCCCAATTTTTCTGTTTCCAGTGTGGGGGTGAATGGAAAGACTGTCGTTCTTGTCTTAGATAACACGCTCAACGCGACACATTCGGTCAAGCTGTCTTACTCAGCTACGCAGTCCAACACCAACTCCGTCAACTTACACAAGGCTGGCAACGACATCATTTTTGGCGACGGTTTTGCGGGCACTGACATCATTTTTTCAGGTCCTGCGTCTGGTGCCACTGGCGGCCAAGGCGGTTACGGCGGCGGCGGCGCGGCGGGCGCAATTAGCACGTCTGTCCCGTTGCAGGCCTCCATCGGTGGCGGTGCCGGCGGGTTTGGTGACAGCTATCTGGTCAGCAGTGGGTCCGCACCCACCAACCCGAGTTATGCCGGCAAAGCCAACACCATGGGCATGGCCTCGCCGGTTGATCTGTTCAGCTCAGGAAATGGGCTTTATCTGCCAGCGCCAGGTGCCGGGGTGACATCCGATGGCAGCAGTTTCACTTCGCCTTCGACCGCTTCGGTCACCGCCATGTTGACCAAAGCCACTTATGACAAAGTCTTGTCTGACATCAGCAAAAACAGCACCGACTTGCGTGTGTTCACACAGGTCATGGGCACGGGTAACGACTTGATTGATGCGGGTCCCGGCTGGGACTGGGTCATGGGGGGGTATGACAACGACACCATCATCGGCGGCAAAGGCAATGACGTGCTGTGGGGACGCGGTGGTGGCGCGCACTTCGTCAACCTGAACATTACCCAAGGTGGCACCACCGCCACTGAAACCACCAACGTGGTTTTCGCCGACGGCTTAAAAGTGGGGGAATCGGCCACCGTGGGAGGCCTCACGTTGACAGCCACCAGCGACATGACCGCCGCCAATCTGGCCAATGCATTTGCCAACTTGGCCGATGGGGCGAACACCGGCTCAACGGTAACGGGCGTCAGCTACACCGCCAGCGGCGGCTTGTCTGGCTGGTCGACGGGGGCAATCGACAACACCTTGAGTGCATCCACACTGATGGTCAAGTTCACCTCCTCCACCGCCAACGCCAACGTCACCGACTTGTCCGCTTCTTATAAATTGTGGGACAACGACATATTCCGTTGGGTTGCTGGCGATGGTTCTTCGAACGATGTCGACACGGTCAAAGACTTCACGGCTTGGAATGGCACCGAAGGTGACAAGCTCGACATCTTGGGCTTGCTGACCAGCTACATCAGCGGCGCTTCGGTTTTGTCTCAATGGGTCACGGTTGCCAGGGGTCAGACCGCACCCACCGGTACCGCCAACAGCACCAAGATCACAATCGACATCGATGGCACAGGTCCTGTGACAACCGCCCAAACCATTTGGCTCGAAGGTGTCACACTCAGCAGCATAAACGCCGACACCTTGAAAGCCAATGGGGTGCTGATCGCCTGAT
>JBJTXF010000022.1:0-2465 GCA_046082145.1 Limnohabitans sp.
GTGTTTGTCAACGGTTTTGCCAGCGCCAACATCTCCACGGTCGTGAACAACCCGCGTGAAACCCGCATGGCTGTAGCCAAAGCGATCAACCTCATCAGTGACAAGACTGGTGTCAAAGCCATAGACACTGGCTCTGACACCAAGGGTATCACCTTGTTGGCGGCCGATGGCCGCAACATTGAGGTGAGCTTTGAGACATCGGCCAATGCCGAGGACTTTGGCGCACGCATCGGCATGCGCCAAGGCGTGCAGTCCAGCACGATTTCGTTGCAATCGAAAATCCCTACGCCCGTGGTTTTGACCTCCGATAGCACCGGTGATATCACCCGTGCCGGCTTGGTGCAAGGTAACTTCTCCCGCAACCAAGCCGTTGCCAACACGGTGGTTCGTCCCATTGTGAATCCTGCCGTGGCTCAGATTGACAGCGTCACTTTCACGACCAATCCCACAGCCGGAGATATTTATTACGTCACTGTCAACGGCACGACGTTTGAATACACCGCAGTTACAGGGGCCACCAATTTAACCCCGCAAAAAGTGCGTAATGAATTGATCACCAAGATCAATGCCAACACCGATTTGACCGTGACGGCCAAGGAAGGGCGCAACATTGGTGAAATTTTGTTGGTGTCGGACACCCCAGGCACCAGCTTCACTTTGTCGGTGTCCAAGAGCAGTGGTGCGACAAGCACAGTGTCCACCGTCAATGTAGTCGAAAACGCCAAGGCCGACTTCAAACCCTTGGGCAAAGACGACCTGATGATCAATGGTGTGAAGATCCGCCCCACCACCAGTGCGGATGACGAGTTTTCCGATTCGCCTGCGACCAGCAATGACCGCAGTGCTAGCGCCATCGCTATTGCCAACGCCATCAACGCCCAAACCCCTATCACTGCCGTACGTGCTCAGGCCAAAGGCCCGGAGATCAAAGGCTCCGTCACCCAGACCAGCTTGCCTGTGTTGGCGACACCTACGCTGCAGTCCTTGTATTTGAATGGCGTCGAGGTACAAGTCGAGTTCGTGCAAAACGAAACCGGCACAGCCAGACGCACCAAGGTGGTTGAGGCCATCAATCAGCGTACCGGGCAACATGGTGTGACAGCCACAGACAACGGAAATGGTGTCAGCCTGGTTTCTGACGGCCGCAATACATCGGTGTGGTTCAACTCGAATGTCAAAGATTTGTCGGCTGCCAATTTCGGTTTGGACCAAGGCGGAGCGGTCAAACAAGTCTCACGCATCAACATCGCGGGCACAGTGGCTACCACCGATTCCGCTTCCGTTGTGATCAATGGTGTCACCATCACGTCTGCTGCAGCTTCAGCTGCAACCGCAGCGTCATTGGCAACAGCGTTAGAGACAGCCATCAACGCTGCCATCACGGCTGGCACGATCAAAAATGTGAGTGTTTCCCGAACCGATGGCGTGTTGGATATCACTTCCAGTGTGGCTGGTTCGCCGTTTGAACTGCTTGGTTCAAAGATCATCAACAGCTCGGCGGCCACCAGTGCCACCATGGCTTTGGACACCGTCACTGCAAATAACTACGGCAACACCCAGATCACCGGCATACGTGATGCCACTGCCACCAGCACCACGGCACGCACGCTTTACGGCACGGTCAGCATGATTGCGCAAGCACCGCAAATGCCTGGCTTGCCCGTGCCCATAGGCGCGCCTCCTTCTGAAATGGACAAACTTCTGCGCGCCAATGGAAAACCATTTGTGGTGAGCGCTGGTGACGACGGTTTTGGTCTAAACAGCAATTTCTCTGTACTGGGTTTTCAGGAAGGTACCTTTGGTGGACGTTCCAGCTCAGACATGGACCCACCTCGCGTTGGAAGATTGGCTTTTCAAGTTGGCGCATCTTCCAACCAATTGATCACCATTGACTTGGCAGACTTTGGCAAGGGCGGCCCCATCACAGGTGAGATAACGGGCGATGTCGATTTGAATGTCGAGTCTCGATCGGTACGCATCAACACGCGAGAAGGTGCCAGTGCAGTGCTATCGAAGTTAGATGCTGCCATGGAACATGTCAACGCCACCCGTGCCACCATGGGTGCGGTGATGAACCGACTCGACCATGTCATTACCAACTTGTCCAATGTGTCGATGAACTTGTCTGCGTCTCGCAGCCAGATTGAAGACGCGGATTACGCGGCCGCTTCGACCGAGCTTGCGAAGAACCAGATCATGCAACAGGCAGGTACGGCGGTCTTGGCGCAAGCCAACACCAGTCAGCAGTCAGTGCTCAAGTTGCTGGGCGGTTAAGCTGTCGGTTTGAACGATCCTGTGCTTGAAGTTTGACATGCCAAAGAACACGTTTGAAGAGGAGCCGAGCAAGGCGCCAGATTGTTGGCAATGCCGCTACTTCGCCATCAGTTGGGACCCACGCAACCCTTACCAATGCAAGATGATGGGTTTCAAGAGCCGAATGATTCCCTCTTTCGAGGTGTTCAGGG
>JBJTXF010000023.1:0-5077 GCA_046082145.1 Limnohabitans sp.
CAAATCCGTGTAGGTCGGTTCGACTCCGGCTCGCGCCTCCACCTTACTTTGCAAACTGCGTCATTCGGTTTGCAATCATTTTTATCAACTGCGTGGTACACACCGCTTGCACACAATTTACACAGTTGCGTACATAAACAACGCTGTGCACTTTGCAATACGCTATGCAATGTAAAAAGCGTGCACAACACCGCTCTTGAGCAATGAAAAACACGCAAGTTGACTATGCACAACTTGCACAACAACTGCTGAGTGCTGACAGGAACAAACACTGTTAACTTTGTAGTCAATGCCTGGGTCAAAATTCGTCATCGTCGCCACTTCTTCTTGGTATTTCTACCTAAATACACCCAGCTCTATCAAGGCTATTCTTCTTTTTTATCCAAAGGAAACAGTGCATGACAGCAGAAATGAAGCGCAGCATCATGTCCAGAGAAGTTGTGGCAGGTGCAATGGTGTTTGAATTTTTCTCTGCTGGCCTCTCCAGCATCCTGTACAACGCAGGTGCCAAGTTTGTCATCTATGACATGGAACACACGGGCTTAGGGATGGAAACGCTGAAATGGCTGTTTGCTTCATGCAGAGGCTTGCCTATCGCCCCCATGGTGCGTGTGCCAGTGGGTGAATACACCTGGTTAGCGCGCGCTTTGGATTTGGGCGCGCGTGGTGTGATGATTCCCATGGTCGAGTCAGCAGAACATGCCAAGTCCATCGTGCAAGCCTGCCGCTACCCACCGATGGGGCGTCGCGGCGCAGCATTTGGTTTTGCGCAATGCGATTACAAGAGTGGCGACATTGGTCAAAAAATTTCCAACTATCACGAACGTACTGTGGTCATGGCTCAAATTGAAACCGAGCGAGGTTTGGACAATTTAGAAGCCATCGCGGCTGTTGAAGGCATAGATGTGTTGTGGGTAGGCCATTTTGATTTGTCCAACTTCATGGGCATGCCTGCGCAGTTTGACAATCCCAAGTTTGAGGCGGCCATGCAACGTGTGGCGGATGTGGCCAAAAAGCACAAGAAAATTGCGGGCTTTATGGCCACCGATGCGTCGTGGGCCGACCGCGTCAAATCCATGGGTTACACCATGATTGCCACAGGCACTGACACGGGCATGTTGCAGCAAGGTTTTGCCTCGCTCATTCAACATGTTGAAAAGAGGGGTTGAGCATGGTCTTCAAAGTTGCACTCACACGTGACTTACTAAATAGCGATGGCGATCCCAGTTTTGGCTACGGCCCTATGGCAATATTGAGTGATGCGCCCAACTTGACATACGAATTTCTGCCTGAAAATATCAGCGAAATCACCCCCGACATCATGGCAAGTTATGACGGGCTGTATGTCAACGGCCCTAGGGTAACGGCTGCCTCCGTTGCTCGAGCCGATTGCCGTGTGCGCATCGTGGCACGGCATGGTGTTGGCTATGACAGTGTGGATGTCAAAGCTTTAGCGGCCAAAGGCGTCATCACCACCAACACACCTGTGGCGGTCCGCAGGCCGGTAGCAGTTGCGGCTCTCACCTTCATCTTTGCTTTGGCTGGACGCTTGGTCATCAAAGATCAACTCACACGGCAAAACCGTTGGAACGAGCGAACCAGCCACATGGGACTGGGCTTGACAACACGCACCCTCGGTGTGTTGGGCGTGGGCGGCATAGGTCAAGAATTCATACGCATGGCCAAGCCTTTTGGGTGGCGCATGTTGGCCAGCGATCCGCATGTTGACGCGGCCTCCATCGCTGAGCTAGGAGCAGAAAAAGTCAGTCCAGAAACCTTGTTGGCTGACAGTGACTTTGTGGGCGTTTTCATGATTTTGAACGAACAAACTCGACATTTTCTTAATGCCGAACGCCTTGCCCTGATGCCCCAACATGCCTATTTAATCAACATGGCTCGTGGGCCTGTGGTGGATGAAGCTGCGCTCATCAAGGCTTTGCAGTCAAAGAGGATTGCGGGTGCAGCGCTGGACGTATTCGAGCAAGAACCTGTGGCCGCTGATAACCCCCTGCTGACCATGAACAGCGTGTTGCTCGCGCCGCATTCGCTGTGTTGGACCGATGAATGCTTTGACCAAATCGCCCGAGAAGGACTGGGTTGTTTGGCAGACTTTGCCAGGGGAAATAGACCCTTGTCTATCGTCAAACCGTGAAACCCACAGTAGAAACCAAATCTTTTTTTTATACCAAGAAACGAGGTTGACAGACCCTAATTTTGAAGCACACAATGATATTGCTTTTTTCCATCATGACAAAAAGGAGACCACTGTGAAATTCAGATTTGATCGATTGAAACTTAGTTGCGCCACTGCACTTGCCTCAGCTCTTTTTCTGACCTCAGGTATGGCAAATGGGCAAAGTGCCGCACAGAAGGCGGTGGACGCTGCCAAAAAGATGTGTAATGGCAAAACCATCACCATTGTTTGGGAAGCTGGCTTGCAGTCGCTGGATCCTAAAAACTTCTCCGGTCCTATGTGGGAAAAACTCACCAGTTGCAAAATCAATGTGGTGGAAGTGCCCACCGCTGAAATGTTCACCAAAATCATGCAAGAGTTTCGCGCAGGGACTGGCGCTTATGACGCGTTAAACGTCATTCCCTCATGGATGCCCGACTTGGTTCAAGCTGGTGCGCTCGAACCTCTTGACGCGATGGTGGACAAATACACCTACCGCGACGAGTTACAAAAAATCGCATCCACTTACCGTGACAATCAAATGAAAGTCAACGGCAAGATTTATGGCTTCCCCGATGACGGCGACGTGTTCATCATGTACTACCGCAAAGACATCTTTGCTGATGCTGCTTTGCGTAAGGACTTCAAAGCCAAATACAACTACGACTTGGCGCCGCCCACCACTTGGAAACAGTTTTCAGAAATTGGCCAGTTCCTGACAGAAAAACTCAAGGCCAAAGGCACATACGGCGCTTCGCAGTTCCGCGAACCCGGCTATGGAAACTTCATGTTTCAAGAGCGTTTCCGCAACGAAGGTGGCAAGTTCTTTGATGCCAACATGAAAGCGACCATCAATGGCCCCAAGGGCGTCAAAGTCCTCACCGATTGGCGTAACGAAAACAAATTTATGCCGCCCGGCGTAGAGAAATTTGGCTTCGTGGAAAACTTGGCAACCTTCGTCAAAGGCGAAAGTGCCATGACCATCTCTTGGCCACCTTATGGTCGCTTTGCTGCGGGTTACATCAAAGATGAAGCCATGAAATGGGTACCAGAGTCCAAAGTTGCTGGCAAAGTGGGCTATGCCCTTCCACCTGGTGGTCACCCTGAGTTGGCAGCAGGTTTTGCTTTGTCAGTGGCCTCCACCAGCAAGAACAAAGAACTGGCCTATTTGTTTATCCAGTGGCTCAACAGCGAAGAGATTTCCATGCAAAGGGTGCAACTCCCCTACGCCCTGCGCGATCCGTTCCGTGACTCTCACTTCACCAGCAAGGAATACTTGGCCAAGTGGCCTGATGCCAAAGACTATTTGGCTGCCTTGCAAGCCGGCTCCAAAACGGGGTTACTCGATTTGTCTTTGATTCAAACTGACAAATATGAAGAAGCTTTGCGTCAAGGTATCAGCCGCTTGTGGGCGGGTGACGATCCCAAGGCGATCTTGGATGATGTGGCCAAGTCCTGGGACGAAACCACCAAAAAGGTAGGCGTAGACAAGCAAAAAGCGGTTTACAACGCTTGGGCTGCCAAGGGTGGCGCTTATCCTAAATAGAGATTAGGCGTTGTATGTGTCTTCAGGCAGCGCCGTTTTGACGGCGCTGCTTGTTTCTTAAGTGTGACGTTTTTTTGGTTGTATTGTTTTGCGAACCGCATCTTCATCTACTCAGGCCCATGACGCGCAAAAGCAGTTTGCCCACATGTTGGTCGCACCAGCAATGCTGGTCATGCTGTTGGTGGCCGTTTTCCCTTTGATTTATTTGATCTTGGTGAGCTTTCAAGGCATCACCATGATTGACAACAGTTCTGACTTTGTTGGCTTTATCAACTATGAAGCGATCGTTCAAGACAAACGACTGTGGGAAGCGATCTGGCATACCATGGTGTTTTTGCTTATCGCACTGCCCGTGGAATTGGTGTTGGGTTTGTTGATGGCGCAACTCTTTCTTGATCAACTACCAGGGCGACAAATCATGGTGGGCTTGTTGGTCTTGCCTGTCGTGATTTCACCCATCGTGGCGGGTGCTATTTGGTCACTCATGTTTGACAACCGCTTTGGTCCTGTCAACCAAGTACTGGGCTGGGTCGTCGGTCACGACATGCCCTTGCTGTGGACGATCAAGCCCGAGTTGGTTTATCCCGCCATTTTGGTGGCCGAGGTCTGGCAATGGACGCCCTTCATGTTTTTGCTGCTGCTAGCTGCACTCTCCAACGTAGACAAGTCGCAACTGGAAGCCGCATCGATTGACGGTGCAGGCTATTGGCGTATTTTTTTCAGCATTGTGTTGCCTTCCATTTGGCCTGTCATGGCAATAGCGCTGCTGATTCGGTTGCTGGATTTGTTTCGCTTGTTCGACGTCGTGTGGGCTTTGACGCAAGGCGGCCCAGGCACCATGACAGAGACAATTTCCATTTTCACCTACAGTCAAGGCTTCAAGCAGTTTGAAACCAGTTACACAGCTGCAGTGGCTTTGATGATTGTGGTGTTCTTAAGCGGGGTCTTGATGTGGGCTCTAAAGCGGGTGGAGTTGTCACGATGAACCGCTTGCCCTTATTTAAGCGTTTACACCAGCACCTGCGTTTGGGTGTGGCAATTCTCATCACCTTCGTATTTTTGTTCCCGGTGTACTGGCTGGCAATGAATTCTTTCAAGACTGCCGACGAAATTTATTCATCCCCGCCGGTGTGGTGGCCCGCCAGTTTGCATTTCAATAATTACCTTGTCTTATTCAAGGATGGTGATGCGGTATCGGTATGGAACAGCTTGGTGGTCGCTACGCTGTCTACCCTCTTGGCCATGTCAATGGGTACTTTGTGCGCCTACAGCTTGGCTCGCTTCAAAACTGGCGGCGACCATTTGTCCAACTGGATCATCTCGCAAAGGATGGTACCGCCCATCACAGTGGTGTTTCC
>JBJTXF010000024.1:0-2474 GCA_046082145.1 Limnohabitans sp.
TTGAATATTTTGGGAGCGACTTCAGGAGATACTGGCAGCGCTGCCGAGTACGCCATGCGTGGGAAAAAGGGCGTTAGGGTCTTCATGACGAGTCCGGATGGTCGGATGAGTCAATTTCAAAAAGCGCAAATGTTCAGCCTCATGGATGCAAATATTTTCAATATTGCCATCCAGGGTGTATTTGACGATTGCCAAGATATCGTGAAAGAGGTTTCCTCTGACCTTGAGTTCAAAAAGTCTTTCAAAATTGGCACTGTCAATTCCATCAACTGGGCCAGATTACTGGCGCAAGTGGTGTACTACTTTGCAGGTTACTTTCAAGCTACCAGTAGCAACACGCAGCAGGTGAGCTTTTCTGTACCCAGTGGAAATTTTGGAAATGTATGTGCGGGTCATGTTGCGAAGATGATGGGTCTTCCCATTTTCAAATTGGTGGTTGCCACCAATGAAAACAATGTGTTAGATGATTTTTTCAAAACGGGTTTGTACAAAGTGCGTGACAGTATGAGCACTTATGAAACGTCGAGCCCTTCTATGGATATTTCCAAAGCAAGCAATTTTGAGCGTTTTATCTTTGATTTTCTACAACGTAATTCCGAGCAAACCGCAGCTTTATTTTCAACGCAATTACAGACCAAAGGGGAGTTTTCACTTGCTGAGCAACCTGAGTTTGTGCAAATTCGTGACAAGTACGGATTCGTCAGTGGGCACAGCAATCATGCGCAAAGATTGCTTGCCATCAAAGAATGCTTTGAAACCCGGGGTGAAATCATCGATCCGCACACCGCAGACGGGCTGAATGTTGCCAGGCATTTTGTCGAACCCGGTATTCCCATGGTTGTGCTTGAAACCGCCTTACCGATCAAATTTTCAGACGTTATTCAAGAGGCTATCGGTAAAGCTCTACCGATTCCTGACAAATTCAAACATCTGCATACATCCGCATTGCGCTATGAAGCCATGCCCGCAGATGCCGAATTGGTTAAAAGCTTTATTGCAAAACACTGCGATTGAATACATCCATTCACACTATGCAATGAACAAGCCTGCATTACTTTCTCTAGACCTTGCGTTGGAAAATATCCTTCGCTTTTCAACTAGCCATCCTGTGGTTGAAGAGGTTTCTACATTTGATGCCGACCAGCGTGTTTTGGCCCAAGACATTCATTCAGAGATACAGGTGCCTGGGTTCAACAACTCCGCTATGGATGGTTATGCTTTTTGCTATGCAGATTTTGTGAACCACCAAGGTATCTTGCTTGCTGGTCAACGGATTGCTGCCGGACACTTTCCTGAAAAATTGCAGCATGGCCATGCCGACAGAATTTTTACCGGTGCACCCGTTCCTGAGGGGGCTGACACCGTGGTGATGCAAGAGGAGTGTGAGGTGTTGTCTGATGGCCGAATTCACATTCGCGCCGATCCAAAACTCGGGCAATGCATCCGACACCAAGGAGAAGACATTTCTTTGAATGCTTGCATATTGTCCAAAGGACAAGTGTTGAATCCGGCGTCTATCGGTTTGGCTGCAAGCATCGGGCTAGCCAGTTTGAAGGTATTTAGTAGACCCAAAGTAGCGCTTTTTTCGACCGGGGATGAACTGGTGATGCCGGGTGATATTGCGCCTGATGAGATGCCTCCCGGTTCAATTTACAACTCCAATCGCTTTTTTTTAAAAGCTTTGTTAAAGCGATTGGGCTGCGAGGTTACTGACCTCGGTATATTGCCGGACAACTTGCAGCAAACCCAAGCAGCATTACAAAACGCTTGTGAGCGCCATGATTTGATAGTGACCAGTGGTGGGGTTTCCGTGGGTGAGGAAGACCATGTCAAACCGGCCATTCAATCACTCGGTGAATTGCAATTGTGGTCATTGGCCATCAAGCCCGGTAAGCCGTTTGCATACGGCCAATTGAATCCCTATCAAAAATTGACGCATTTCATAGGTCTGCCCGGAAATCCTGTGTCCAGTTTCGTCACATTTTTGTTGTTGGCGCGACCATTCATTTTGAATATGCAAGGGGTACACGCATCTGCGATCAAACCTTATGCCATGCGCGCGGACTTCGCATGGCCAAAGGCAGACAAGCGTCGAGAATTTTTACGCGTCAAGCGCAATGCAGCTGGCGGGTTAGATTTGTTCGATAACCAAGGCTCCGGTGTGCTTACCTCAGCCGTTTGGGCGGATGGCCTGGTCGACAATCCACCGGGTAACACCATCCGGCCAGGTGATACGGTTGGATTTATTCCTTTTTCTGAATTGATGTCATGAAAATCACTGTCCGTTATTTTGCTTCTGTGCGTGAACACATCGGGCTGCCCCAAGAAACCATCGACACACAAAGCGCAGATCTGGCAGCTTTGCGGACGGAGTTGATCGGCAAAGGTGAAAACTACAGCATCGCATTGTCTGCTGGTAAAGCCATCCGAATGGCTCTCAACCAACAAGTATGTGATGAAAACACGCCATTGAC
>JBJTXF010000025.1:0-8521 GCA_046082145.1 Limnohabitans sp.
ACGGCGGGCACAGTGTGGTGGTGATTGAGCACGATCTGGACCTGATCGCAGAAGCCGATTGGGTGATCGATTTGGGACCAGAGGGCGGTGATGGCGGTGGGCACGTCGTGGCGGCAGCCACGCCGCAAGCCTTGGTGGCGGTGGGTACCCACACCGGTCGTGCGCTGCAACCGGTACTGGCGCGTTCTTAAGCGATTTTTTTTCAGCCCATTGCGGCTGACTACAATCTCAGCTTGTTTTTATGAACATACATACGCAACGCCGAATCGACGCTTGGGTCGGTCCCTTTTTATGTGGCCTGGTGTCTTTGTGGGACCGTTTCTTCGGACGTGCCGCCGACGCATCTCAACCGGTGAACAAAGTGTTGGTCATCATGTTGTCAGAAATGGGCAGCATGGTGTTGGCGGGTCCTATGTTTGGCCATATTCAGCAACGCCACCCCGGTGCGCAAATACATATTTTGCAACTCAAACGCAACCAATCGGTGGCGCGACTGCTGGGCTTGGCACCCAAATCGCAGTTACATGGCATTGATGACAACGGGTTTTTCACTTTATTGCGAGATTTGGTCAGTGTCTTGTGGCGCTTGCGTGGTTTGAAATTGGACGCTGTGATTGACTGTGAACTGTTTTCCCGCATCAGTGCTTTGCTGGCCTATGGTTGCGGTGCGCGTTTGCGTGCGGGATTCACACCGCATACCCAAGAAGGTTTGTACCGGGGCACTTTCTTCAACGTAGCAGTCACCTACAACCCTTATCGCCACATCAGTATGCAATTCATGGCATTGGTGGATGCATTGACATCGAACAGCATGCCACGCAGCAAAAGCATGGCCGCGATTGCCAAGCCACTGGACTCTGGGTTGCGCGTGCATTTCAGCCAGGATGCGATGGCAGACTTCACCCAGGCCTTGCGCCATGACTATCCCTCGTTCATGGCGGCACACAAACGCATTTTGTTTTACGCCGGCGGTGGACTGTTGCCAATACGTGCATGGCCTGCTGTCCATTACGCTGCGCTGGCCAAAGCCTTGTGTGAAGCAGGGCATGCGGTGGGCATCATCGGTTTACCTGAAGATCAGGCACTGGCGCTTTCTATTCAAGCGGAATGTGCGCACCCTTTGTGCTTGAACTTTGTGGGTTACACCCAAAACTTGGAAGCCCTGACCCGTTTGTTTTTCCATAGCGATTTGCTGGTCACCAACGATGGCGGTCCCGGGCATTTCGCCAGCCTCACACCCATCCGCACTGTGATGTTTTTTGGTCCCGAAACCAGTGCTTTGTACGGCCCACTGACACCGCGTGCCGTGGCGGTTGAAAGCCATGTGGCATGTTCACCGTGTTTGACCGCATACAACCACCGCGCTACACCGTGCGATGGCGACAACCAATGCTTGAAGCAAATTCAGCCTGACCAGGTGTTGTCGTTGGCGTTGACTCAATTGCAATTGTGCGAACCGCGTTCGCCGGCCTATGTCTGATTTACCGCCCTCTGTGTTGCCCATTCGATTGCCCTTTTGGCTGTCTTGGTGCGAGCCTGTGTTGGCGCGCTTGTTCGCATGGCGCTATTTTCGTTTTGCCACGGTAGGCGCTTCTGGCACGGTGGTCAACATCGCGGTGTTGTATGTCATGCAAGAGTGGGTGTTGTTGGCGGTCATCAGCAACCCTGACTTGCGTTTGTCGATTGCACTGGCTTGTGCGATGGCAGTGGCCACGGTCAACAACTTTGCTTGGAACAGTTTGTGGACATGGGCTGACCGTTTGCAAGCGGGGGATGCGCGGCGCTTAGGTACCGACATGGCCACAGGCAAGCGCTTGGTCAAATACACCTTGTCATGCTGGTTGGGTATGTTGATTCAATACAGCTTGACCTTGTTGCTGGCTGACTATATGTATTACTTGCTTGCCAATGTGCTGTCCATTGTGCTGGCCAGTGTCAGTAACTTTGTGGCCAACGACAAATGGACCTTCAGACGTACTTCGGCTGACGACCGGACATGACCAGCCTGCACCCTGACCGACTGTTGCCATCCACACGGGTGCTGTGGTTAACGGTGTTGGCAGTGGCATTGGTGTATGTGTGGGGCGTCGACAACCTGTATATGCCAAGCAATGGCGATGAAATGGTGTATGCACACATTGCCAGGTTGACTGCAGAGAGCGGGCAGTGGTTACCTCTGGTGTCTGAATTGAATGACATGCGCAACACCAAGCCCCCCTTGTTGTTTTGGCAGAGCATGGTCATCAGTGGGTGGGGTACATATTGGCAGCTGGGGTGGTTGCGCTTGCCCAGTTTGGTTTATTTGGGTTTGGTCTGCGCGGGCATGTCGTTGCTGTTGCACCGATGGTTGGGCGAGTGGCGAACAGCCGCCTGGGCAGTGTTGTGTGTGTTGCTGTTTTGGGGCACCTTTCGATACGGTAGGCCATACCTGACCACGGCCCCTGAAATGTTTTGGTACAGCCTGGCTCCCGGTTGGGTGTTGTGGCGAGCTGCCCAACCCCATTTGCGTGGCGTTCAGCACAGCAGCTCTGAATGGGCTGCATGGACTGTGCTGGGTTTACTCACCGGTTTGGGATTGGCCTACAAATCATTTGCTTTGATCGCACCTTTGGCTGCTGCGACATGGTCCATGCGTTTGGCATTACAGCCAAGGTGGTCGTGGCGAGATCTTTGGACATGCACGGCGCAAACCCTGTGGTGGTCCATGCTGGCGGTGGCGGTATTTGCCACTTGGCTGCTGCTGGACCCGCAACCACAAGAAGTGTGGCGCGAATTTGTACAGCGCGAAAACGCAGGCAAGATGGGCGGTCAACAGTCTTACCTGTCCGGGTTGTTCAGCTTCAAAGGGTCGGGTGATTATTTGGCTGCCCCTTTCTTGAATACCGGCTTGTTGTTTCCTTGGGTGCTGGCACTGGTGGCCATCGGTTGGCGACATTGGCGCGCCAACGCGCGCGTATGGCGCGGTGATCTGGCCACGGCACTTTGGCTCTGGATCGCTGTCTGGTGCTTGGTGTTTTTGCTGCCCAGCCAACGCTCAAGCCGTTATCTGTTGCCTTTGATGCCCGCCCTGGCCCTGTTGATGGCCTTGCATGTGCATCAATTCTCTCCACGGGTGCTGCGCAGCACCGGCTTGCTCAGTGTGTTTGCATTGGCAGTGTTGTGTTGGCTGGCATGGCACGCGCACAGCTTGGGTGTGTTGCCCGCGGTCTGGGCATGGTGTGTGGCGCTGGCGGGGGCAGGCGTGTTGTTGTTGTGTGTGGTCATGTGGCGATCAACTCAACCACTGGCGCTTCACGCATTGTGGTGCGCCGCTTTGTTTTTATTTGGCTTGAATGCTTTGCTGCAAGGCATGTCGGGCGAGCGTGTGCGTTTTCAAGGCAGTATCGCTGAGCGACCCAGCGCAGACACCGTGTGGGTCACAGAAGGGTTCAACGGTGAATTTGAACGCTTGCAATTTTTGTTGCCGGGTCACAACCGGTTTGTGCCGCAGCAGACCAAACTCCAAGCATTGATCGATGGCTCTGACCGTACTTCAGGTACTTGGTTCATCGTTCCCCGTTGGTTGAGCGAACCGCCCTTACCTTGCGAAACCCAGCAGGTTTGCGAACGGGTGGCTGTGAGATGGGACATCGAACAACGCTTGAAGCCTGGTCAAGTTCATGCAGGCAATCTGTGGCAACCGGGTGAATGGTTGTGGCGTCAAGAATGGTTGATGCGGGTGCGTTGAAACCATCTGTGTCTGAACCATTGGTAATGCGCAAACAACCACAGACCAGGGTCTATCCAAGCATCCCACACATTGCCGGACGGTGCCTGTGTGGCCACAAACAAGCCGGTTGCCACCAACCAGCAGGTCGCGGCTTTGGCATGCCCATCGGACAAAGGCAACAAATAAGCAGCCGTCATCCATAAACCTGATGTCCACCATGCCCACCACAGCAAACGCTGCTCAAAACCCATGCTGTATATATCCCATGGCAGCAATCCAAAGGCATCCAGCAACAAGCACCATCCAACGATCACCAGCACCAACCACAGTTTTGGGCTGAGGCGTGAATGGTCATGGCTACCAAACAGTCGGTGTGACGGACCTTTGATATCGTGCCAAGAAACTGTCAAGCAAGCGCACAGCGTTACCAAGCTAGGAGTTTGAAACACCAAGCCCAGTGACTGCAACACCGATGGCCATGTCAGTAGCACCATTAACACAGCGATGCTGCACATGATCCAACGCCAGCGTCTGTCATACGAGGGCAAACACTGCACACCCATCCAACTCAAGACAGCCAGCCAAATAACCGCGTGAAACAATTGTTGCAATGCCAAGGAGGGCAACAAAGAAGCCGAGCTGAAGTGTCCTAGCCACGTGTTCATGGGGCGCCCTTGTTTTGGGGTACGGCACGCCAGCGTTGCCAAGCAATACCTTGGCGCAAATGCGTGTAGGTGAGCCACAGACGGTCTTCGCTCCAAGCCAAAGACGGGTAGGAATATTCACTACCTGGACCATCCTCGGCAAGTGTGATGGGCGGTGACCAATGCAACCCGTCGCGGCTGTGGTGCATCACCAATTGGGTACGACCCCGTTCCAACGGATTGCGCGCCAACATCCATTCACCCGTAGGTAAGCGCAGACTGGCGACCGCAGTGTCTTGCTGGCTCAAGCTCAGCTCAGGCTGCAATTGCCAATGTTGACCGGCATCGGTGCTGGCAAGTACCTGAAGTTTGTCGCGTGGTGCCAGCGTGCGCAAATAGGCCAGCCAGTGGTTACCGTCCAACGCTACCGGCGCGGGTTGCAACGCTTGGTGCACACCAGTCAAACGACGCAGTCCTTGGAATTCACCGTCAGCGCTGAACCAGGCAAACGCCGGATAGTGGCCACCTAATTCGAAATGCAATGGCAGCACCATGCCACCATCGGCCAATAGCAAAGGCGCATGCCGCACCAAGTGACTCAGGTTCCACAACCAACCCAAAGGCAATTGACCGACCACTTCAAATGCGGGCGCAGCCGCTGAGGAACTGCTCGACGCAGTTTGCCGCAAATGCAAGACCCGTGCGGCAGCCCATCCCCCCAAACCTGTGCCCACCACAAACAAGTGCAAGCGTTGTCGCTGATCCACCCAAGCCACGGGGTTGCCTAAATGCAAAATGCCTTTGCCCAAAGCAGAAGAGGCCGACTGTTGGTCAACCACCCAAACCGGCGCAGTCCAGGCTTGTTGTGACCTTGACCACAACGACATGGCAATCCGCACATCGGGGCGGGCTTCTTTGCTGCCCGCGAACCAGAAAGCCGCGAGTGCAAAGTGGGGATGATTAGGCAGGGCGACCAGATGACTGGCGTGTGCGGCAGGCGCTTCTTCGGGTTGACCGATCATGCCCTGGGCTTCT
Source organism: Limnohabitans sp. (assembly GCA_046082145.1). Lineage (GTDB taxonomy): Bacteria > Pseudomonadota > Gammaproteobacteria > Burkholderiales > Burkholderiaceae_C > Limnohabitans. The sequence continues at coordinate 5,389 of JBJTXF010000025.1, forward strand.
AGCACCCAAGCATGTGAGGTACTGGCCGGTTGAGGTGATGAGGGTGAGTCAGCGGGTCTGCCAATCGGGTTGTCCAGACTCGGATGCATCCATAACAATGCGCCAACGATTAACCACGTCGATAGCCAAACCACAGGTCGCACAGAGGGTGGAAGCCATTCTTTGCGCATAGGCTTTGTTCAACCTGCTGCGCCCAGCGATAAACCGGCATGCTCGCGCAAAGGGTGGAAATGGATGTGTGGAAAGCGCTCTTGCGCCAACCGCACGTCGTAAGGCGAGGTGCACAAATACGCCAAGGTGTTGGCGGCGTCCAGCGCCATGCGCTGCGGATAAGCATGGGTGAATTCACGCAATTGCGCAGGTGTGTCTGCAGTGATCCACCGTGCGCCGGTGTATTGGCTGGCCTCGAGCCGAACATCGCAGTCGTATTCGGTTTTGAGCCGGTGTTGAACCACTTCGAATTGCAATTGACCGATGGCTCCCAGCAACATCGGACCACCCATTTCGGGTTTAAAAACCTGTATCGCCCCTTCTTCCCCCAATTGCTCTAAACCGGTCTGAAGTTGTTTGGTGCGCAACGGGTTTTTCAGCAACACAGTCATGAACAGTTCTGGTGCGAAAAAAGGCAAACCCGTGAATTGCAAGTTGCTGCCGTCGGTGATGGTGTCGCCGAGTTGCACGCCGCCGTGCGTGGTGAAGCCAATGATGTCACCTGCATAAGCCTCTTCAACAGCCTCGCGCCGTTGGCTGAGAAACGTCACCACCGAGGTGGGTCGCAGTTCTTTGGCGCTGCGCTGGACTTTGAGTTTCATGCCGGGTGAATATTTGCCTGAGGCCACACGCACAAACGCGATACGGTCGCGGTGGTTGGCATCCATGTTGGCTTGTACTTTGAACACAACGCCGGAAAAACCGCTGTCTTCGGGTTGAATGGTTTTTTCCACCATTTGCTTGTTGACCATCAACGAACTTTTGCGCGACTGGGGGAAAGGTGCCAGGTCGACCAGCGCATCCAGCACTTCCATGACACCAAAATTGTTGACACCAGAGCCGAAAAAAACCGGCGTTTGCTTGCCGGATAAAAAAGCCTCGCGATCAAACGCGGGTGATGCGCCAGTGGCCAATTCCATGCTTTCCATGGCGGCAACCCAAGACAGGCCAAAGCGGTTCGACAATTCGGATTGGTCGGTGAGTGCCATGGTTTCAAAATCTTGCGGCAGACGTTCACTGCCCGACTCAAACACCGTCATGGCTTGGATTCGCAAATTGACGATGCCGCCAAAACTTTTGCCTTGTCCGACCGGCCATGTCATGGGCACACAGGGCATGCCCAGTTCGCGCTCGACTTCATCGAGTATGTCTAACGGGTCGCGTACTTCGCGGTCCATTTTGTTGACAAAGGTGATGATGGGTGTGTCACGCTGGCGGCAGACTTCGATCAAACGGCGGGTTTGTGCCTCGACACCGTTGGCTGCGTCAATCACCATCAAGGCTGAATCCACGGCGGTCAACACGCGATAAGTGTCTTCTGAGAAATCTTTGTGGCCGGGTGTATCCAGTAGATTGATCACATGTTGCCGGTACAACATTTGCATCACCGATGACGCCACAGAAATTCCCCGTTGCTTCTCAATTTCCATCCAGTCGCTGGTGGCGTGCCGAGAGGCTTTGCGCGCTTTGACCGAACCGGCGATTTGAATCGCACCCGAGAACAGCAACAGTTTTTCGGTCAGCGTGGTTTTGCCTGCATCAGGGTGCGAAATGATGGCAAAGGTGCGGCGTCTGCGCACTTCTTCAAGGGCTGAGGTCATGTGTTTTTCAGAGGTAATCGATGATCATAGCCCGCCGAACTGGGACAAGGGTCAGAGTTCGCCTTGTTGTTGATGGATGGCGAAATAACGCACGGTTCGGATGAGCATCTGCCGGTCAAAAGGTTTGGCCAGCACATGGTTGATACCCGCTTGGCGACAACGGTCAAGCGCCTCTTGCGCCACATTGGCGGTCAATGCCACCATGGGCACATCGCGCATGGGTGAAGCCGCATGTTGACGGATGTGTTGTGCCACTTGAGCGCCATCGATGTCCGGCATGACCAAATCAATCATCGCCAGTGCATACACATTGGATTGTAATTTTTCCAAAGCTTGTTGGCCATTGTCAGCTTGATCGATCACAGCATTGGGGAAATGCCGCCATAAAGTGGTGGTGACCAGCAACCGGTTGACTTGGTTGTCATCCACCACCAGCAAATGCAAAACCTGTTGGTCCTCGGGTTGGTTGTTCAGCCCGCGCTGATCTGTCGTGGGCAGGGGTTCCGACGCCAATTCAAGGGGCAATCGCAATGTGAAGGTGGTTCCTTGGCCTGGTTGACTCACCAACGTGAGTTCACCCTGGTGGCTCTTTACCAGGCTTTGTGTGATGGCCAGCCCCAAGCCATTGCCACGCATGGGCTCGCTCAGACGCAATGCGGCTTGTGCGTCGTGGACTTGCATGAACGGCTGAAATATGCGTTGCTGTTGTTCCATGTTCATGCCAATACCCGTGTCTTCGATCGAGACCACCAAGCTTGGAAGTGGGTTTGATGGTGTCACATGGGCGTTCATGAGCACATGCCCGTGCGGGGTGAACTTGATTGCATTGCCCAATAAGTTGATCAATATCTGCGACAAGCGATTTTGGTCAATCCTGACCCAGGTGGGTAGATCGCTGGCCAGGCTCAGGTGATAGCCCAATTGCATTTCACGCGCTTGGTGCGAGAGAGTGTCAAAAGTCTGTTGAAGGACATGCTGAAGGTTGACCACTTGGGGGTGAAGGGTCAGTTGTCCCAATCGAATTTGAGAGAAATCGAGCAACGGCTCAGAACTTGCTGGTGCATTGCGCCAGAATCCTGATGCTTTCCGCTTGAGGCGACACGCCAATGAATTGCTGCGGGAAGCGAACTCATGAAAGTATCTGATATCGTTGCGAAAACATTGCAGGAACATGGCTTCTGCCATGTTTTCGCAATCTCAGGCGGGGCTTCTTTGCACCTGATCCATTCCATGGCCGAGACGCCTGGCCTTGAAATCGTTTGTCCGCAGCACGAGCAAGCAGGTGCCATGGCCGCGGATGCCTACTCGCGGCTTACCTCGGG
>JBJTXF010000026.1:0-10447 GCA_046082145.1 Limnohabitans sp.
CACGCAAAGCCTTGGCGCCTTTTGGCCAATTGGCCACGATGTTGGCGATGCGCTCATCACGCACAAATGTCACGCGTGCTCGTACCGCTGGGCCTGCTACCGCTTCAAGCGCATCCAACATCTGGGCGACGGTGACATTGAGGGCGGGCAAATTCATGGCACTGCGGCCTTGAAACTCTTCGGCGCTGGCTTCAAAAATCGCAATCAAACTGCGCACGGTGACGCCGGGTGAAGACACCGGGTGCGACACACTGGCGTCCACAGGACAAATGGATTCTTCACCGGCCAAAGGCTCGCGCAAGATGCCGCTGAAAAAAGAGGAAGCCGCGCCGTTGGGTTTGCCTGGACGCACACTGACGGTCATCAAACGTGCGCTGCGTCCGTCGATAAATCCTTTGCGGCTGTAATCGGCCACCATGTATTCGCACATCAGTTTTTGCGAACCGTAAGAGGTTTGCGGCGTGGTGAATGTGTCGTCAGTGACGATATCTGGCAAGGGGTGTGCGGGGTCCGGGCCATACACCGCCACCGAACTGCTGAACAACAAACGCGGCTTGTTGCCTGCAGCACGCAATGCATCCAACAACGCTCGGGTGCTGTCTAAGTTTGAACGCATGCCTAAGTCAAAGTCAGCCTCACATTCGCCTGAAACAGCCGAGGCCAAATGAAACACGCCGTCGAATTGTCGGGATGCAAAGCCAGCGCATTGTTCAAGTAAAGGGCCTGTCAAAACTTCCACGCGCGGGTCAGCAGCCAAATCGGCAGGCGCGGGAAACTGATCGGCCAAGACCACTTGCGTGAGCTTGCTGCCCGCGAGTTCGCCCTTGGCCAGCAATTGGCGGGCGAGTCGTGCACCCAAAAAACCTGCGCCCCCGGTGATCAATAACTTCATGACTTTTCCCTGTTTGTTAGAAACGGAAAGCATAGCCGCGTTCAAGCCGCTTCATGGTGTGCAAGCTTAACGGGTAACACCTGATGCCATTGATAACACATTGGGCTTATGCTCGGTTGATGGCAGCGCTTTGAGCGCACCCCCAACATCGGAGCAAGACATGGCAAGTGTGACCATCGGTCTGGTAGAGAAATACTTTGGCCGAACCCACATCATCAAAGGTGTCAGTATTGACATTGCCGACGGAGAATTTTGTGTGTTGGTGGGCCCTTCCGGTTGTGGCAAGTCCACCTTGTTGCGCATGATTGCTGGCTTGGAGGAAATCTCCGGCGGCGACATTCACATCGGCAACAAGCTGGTCAACCAAATGCCGCCCAAAGAGCGCGATATCGCCATGGTGTTTCAAAACTATGCGCTCTACCCGCACATGACGGTGCGCGACAACATGGCGTTTTCTTTGCTGCTGGCCAAACAACCCGCCTCCAAAATTGCCGAGCGTGTCGATGTTGCCGCCGGCATCTTGGGTTTGCATGCCTTGCTCGACCGCTACCCCAGGCAACTTTCCGGCGGGCAACGCCAGCGTGTGGCCATGGGCCGTGCCATTGTTCGCGACCCGCAGGTGTTTTTGTTTGACGAACCCTTGTCCAACCTCGACGCCAAGTTGAGAGTGTCGATGCGTACCGAAATCAAAGAGCTTCATCAACGGTTAAAAACCACGTCCATTTATGTCACGCATGACCAAATCGAAGCCATGACCATGGCCGACAAAATCGTTGTCATGCGCGATGGCGTGGTTGAGCAAACCGGTAGCCCGCTTGAGTTGTATGACCACCCCGCCAACCAGTTTGTGGCCGGCTTCATCGGTTCACCCGCCATGAATTTTTTGCCGGGTACGGTGCGTGGCCATCAAGTGGCTTTGTTGGATGGCACTGTGTTGTCCTTGCCTTTGAACACCAGAGCTGCCGAGGGTCAATCGGTGGTTTATGGCATACGCCCCGAGCATCTGCAGATCGCCAATGGCGAAGAGGGTTTGGCCACCGAGGTGGTGGTGGTGGAACCCACCGGCGCAGACACGCAGGTGTTCACCAACATAGCCGGCGTGGAAGTCACCTCGGTGTTCAGAGAACGCCATGCGTTTGCCCCCGGCAGCACCATTCGGCTGATGCCCGATGCCAGCCGTGCCCATCTCTTCGATGCCACCAGCGGCGAATCGCTGGCCGCCTGAAACCCAACCCCCGGAAGTCATCCATGACCGACACCTCACGCCGACAATTCATCCAATCCACCAGTGCCGCAACGGGGACAGCGTTAGTGGCCCCCATGCTGTGGACCACCCCGGCCCACGCGCAGTGGAACAACGTGCCCGAAACGGGCGCGAAGCTTCGGGTGTTGCGATGGAGCCGTTTTGTCCAAGGTGAGGTAGATGCCTACATGGCGAATGTGAAAAAGTTCACCGATAAAACAGGCGTTGAAGTGCGTGTGGACACCGAAGGCTGGGAAGATGTTCGTCCCAAAGCCGCGGTGGCTGCCAACACCGGTGCAGGCCCTGACATCATTTTGTCGACCAACGACGATGCCAACCTCTACCCTGACAAACTGTTGGATGTCACCGACTTGTGTACGTACTTGGGCAGCAAGTACGGCGGTTGGTATCCCTCTTGTGAAACCTACATGCGGCCAGACGGCAAAAAATGGATTGGCGTCCCATTGGGTGCGAGTGGGGCCATCATGGTGTACCGGCAAAGCATGGTCAAAGCCGCTGGGTTCAACAGCTTTCCCAAAGACACCGACAGCTTGTTAAAACTGTTTCAAGCATTGCATGCCAAAGGCACACCAGGCGGTATGGCGCTGGGCAATGCCACCGGCGACAGCGGCTGGACGCATTGGCTGATGTGGGCCTTTGGCGGTTCCATCGTCGACAAGAACAACAAGGTGGTCATCAACAGCCCGCAAACCATCAAAGCGCTTGAGTACGGCAGAGAGCTCTACAAAACCTTCATCCCTGGCACGCTTTCATGGCTGGACCCGAACAACAACAAAGCATTTTTAGACAACCAAATCAGCGTGACCAACAACGGCATGTCCATTTATTACGCGGCGAAAAATTCGGACAACCCTTTGGTCAAAGCGATTGCGGCAGACATTCAACACGCGCCCTTTCCTGTCGGACCGGTGGGCGTTCCCACTGAATACCATTTGTTTTTCAACCAAATGATCTTCAAATACACCAAGTACCCCAAAGCGGCCAAAGAATTTTTGCGCTTCATGATGGAAGCCGAACAATACGATGCCTGGCTGCAAGGCGGTGGCGGTTATGTGTCGCACCCCTTGGCGGCCTACGCCAAAAACCCGATTTGGACGGTTGACCCGAAACACACCCCTTACCGAGACTCGGCCAAAAACATGCGTCCCTCGGGTTACGCCGGACAACTCGGTTATGCCTCGGCAGGTGCGATGGCTGACTTCATCGTCAGCAACATGGTGGCCGAAGCGGCATCGGGATCCAAAACTCCGGCCGAAGCGGCCCAACGCGCGCAAAAACGCGCTGAGCGCTACTACAAATCCTGATGCTGCAAAAACTTCAAAACAGTCGCAATGGCTTGAGCCTGTTGTTCATGGCGCCGGCCACGGTGTTGCTCGTGCTTTTTCTCACCTACCCGCTGGGTTTGGGTGTGTGGCTGGGCTTCACCGACACCAAAATCGGCCGGGGTGGTGAATTCATTGGCCTGGAAAATTATGCATTTTTATGGGAAGACTCGGTCACTCGGTTGGCCTTGTTCAACACCCTTTTCTACACGTTCATTGCCAGTGTGCTGAAGTTTTTTTTGGGGCTGTGGTTGGCTGTGTTACTCAACGAACGCTTGCCTTTCAAAACTTTTTTTCGCTCGGTGATTTTGCTGCCCTATATCGTGCCAACCGCGTTGTCGGCGCTGGCCTTTTGGTGGCTGTATGACGCACAGTTTTCTGTCATCAGCTGGGTGCTGATCCAATTGGGTTGGATGGACCATTACATCGACTTTTTGGGTGACCCCTGGAATGCACGATTGTCGGTATTGGCAGCCAATGTCTGGCGCGGTGTGCCGTTTGTCGCCATCACTTTGCTGGCAGGTTTGCAAACCATTTCACCGTCGCTGTACGAAGCGGCGGCCATCGATGGCGCCACCGCTTGGCAACGGTTCAGGCACATCACGCTGCCTTTGCTCACGCCCATGATCGCGGTGGTGATGACGTTCTCGGTGTTGTTCACCTTCACCGACTTTCAGTTGATTTACGTCATCACCCGAGGCGGCCCGTTGAACGCCACCCATTTGATGGCGACCTTGTCTTTTCAACGCGCTATTTCTGGCGGCGCCTTGGGTGAAGGGGCTGCCATCGCGATTGCCATGGTGCCTTTTTTGCTGGCCGCGATTTTGTTCAGTTATTTCGGGTTGCAACGGCGCGCCTGGCAACAAGGGGGAAGCGACGCATGAGCGCGATCGAAGATGATGACAGCCAGGGCATGTCCTATTTGGACACGGTGCGCAGCCGTTGGGTGACGGTATACATACCTTTGGCCATTTTTGTGTTTGTGTTGTTGTTTCCGTTTTATTGGATGGTGATCACCTCGGTGAAGCCCAACAACGAACTGCTGTCCCGGGACGGCAACCCTTTTTGGGTGATTCAACCCACGCTGGAACACTTTCACAAACTGGTGTTCAAAACCGCGTACCCGGAGTGGTTGTGGAACACGGTATTCATATCGGTCATCTCCACGGTGTTGTCGTTGGCCTGCGCCGTGCTGGCGGCCTATGCCATAGAGCGATTGCGTTTCAAAGGATCGCGGCAAGTGGGTCTGGGTATTTTTCTCGCTTACCTCGTGCCGCCTTCCATCTTGTTCATACCGCTGTCCACAATGGTATTCAAGCTCGGTCTGTTTGACACGCGCTGGGCGCTGATACTGACCTATCCCACTTTTTTGATCCCGTTTTGCACTTGGCTGTTGATGGGCTACTTTCGCTCGATTCCTTTCGAACTAGAGGAATGCGCTTTGATTGACGGTGCGACACGCTTTGAAATACTTTGGAAGATCATTCTTCCGCTGTCCGTCCCCGGCTTGATTTCCGCTGGCATTTTTGCGTTCACCTTGTCCTGGAATGAATTCATTTACGCCCTCACCTTCATCTCTTCATCTGAAGTCAAAACCGTGCCCGTGGGCGTGGTGACCGAGTTGGTCGAAGGCGATGTCTACCACTGGGGCTCGCTGATGGCGGGCGCCTTGTTCGGCTCCTTACCCGTGGCTGTGCTGTATTCATTTTTTGTCGATCACTATGTCTCCGGCATGACCGGCGCAGTCAAGGAATAAGATCAACGCCTGTCTTCCCACCAACAGGTTTTATGAACACACCCTCTTTGGCCGACATGCGAAAAAACTACCAGCAAGCCGAACTGCTGGAGTCCAATGTCGCTTCTCTTCCTCTTCAACAATTCACCACCTGGTTGCAAGAGGCCATTGACAGCCAAATTCCTGAACCCAATGCCATGACCTTGGCCACCGTGGGTTCAGACTTGCGCCCCAGCACACGCGTGGTACTGATCAAAGGGGTTGACGAACGAGGACTGGTGTGGTTCACCAACTATGCAAGCCGCAAAGGCCGGGAGTTGGCAGGCAACCCATTTGCGGCTTTGCAATTTCACTGGGTAGAGCTTGAACGCGTGGTTCGCATTGAAGGTCGGGTGGAAAAAATCAGCGAAGAAGAAAACGACCAATATTTCCATTCGCGTCCATTGGCCTCGCGCATCGGCGCCTGGGCCAGTCCGCAAAGCGAGGTCATTGCCTCGCGCGAATGGTTGGAAAATTCATCACAAAAATTCGCGACGCAATTTGCCCAAGATCCTCCGCGTCCTGCGCATTGGGGTGGCTATCGCTTGGTGCCTTCGCAATGGGAGTTTTGGCAAGGTGGCCAAGCCCGGTTACACGACCGGTTGCAATACCAATGGCGCAACGGCCATTGGCTGATGCAACGCCTGGCCCCCTGATTCAGGCATCAGGTTTTCACCCAGTCTTGAAAATACTGCCCGAGTTTGCGAACTTTGGGCGCCACCACAAAGGTGCAATAACCTTGTTCGGGGTGGTTGACAAAATAATTCTGGTGATAGTCCTCCGCCGGCCAGTAATGCGCCAGTGGCAGCACTTCAGTGACGATGTGCTTGTCGAAATGCCCCATGCTGGTGGCTTCGGCGATGAATTGGGTCGCCACCACTTGGTCATCTTTGTCTGAATAGTAAATACCGCTGCGGTATTGGGTGCCGGTGTCATTGCCCTGCCGATTGAGGCTGGTGGGGTCATGGACAGCGAAAAAAATCTCCAGCAACTGGCGCAGCGCGATCTGCTGGTTGTTGTATTCAACACGCACCACTTCGTTGAACCCTGTGTCGCCCCTGCACACTTGTTCATAGCTGGGACGCGCTGCATTCAAACCGTTGCAATAACCCGATTCAACGCGGGTCACGCCCTTGACGCGTTGAAACACGGCTTCTGTGCACCAGAAGCAACCGCCGCCAAGCGTGATGATGGATGTTGTCATGTAGGCATCTTAGCCAGCCTTGCTTGATATGTAAAAAATTCAACGCATATGCATGCCACAGCAAGGGCCATGGCCTGTGGGACACTTATCCGCATGGATGCCTTAGGAATTCTCAAACCCCTGCTCACAACCTTGCTTTTGCCACCTGGCGGTTTGTTATTGATGCTGATGTTGACGTTAACCGTGGCACGCAAGCACGCTAAATTTGCTTGGTCGCTGGTGATCACAGCCAGCGCTTTGTTGTGGCTGTTGTCATGCCACGCCATCAGCCATGGTTTGGGTCGCTGGTTGTTGCCCACCTATCCAGCAGTAACTGCATCTGACCTGAAGCCAGCCCAAGCCATCGTGGTGCTCGGCGGCGGTGTCAACCTGTATGCCCCTGAATACGGCGAACCCACCATGGGTACTTATTCACTGGCCAGACTGCAATACGGCGCCTTTTTGAAGCGGCAAACCGGCTTACCCATGTTGTTTGCGGGCGGCAAAGGCTGGAGAGCATCCTCCGCGCAAATGAGCAGTGAGGCCGAGGTGGCAGCCACCGTTTTGCACAGAGACACAGGAATGCAAATCGAATGGCTGGATAAAACCTCACGTGACACGCATGAAAACGCGCTCAAAGCTTTTGAAATTTTGGCGCCACTCCACAAGACCACGGTTTTATTGGTCACCAACGACTGGCACATGGCGCGCAGCGTTAAACAGTTTGAAAAAGCGGGATTCACTGTGATTCCTGCGCCCATGGGTTTTGTCCAGGCCCCGCAAAACCCGTTGTTTGACTACCTGCCTTCTGCCCATGTATTGGGTCAAACCCAGCTGCTACTCAAAGAGTGGTTGGGCCTGTTATTGACCTGATTAACGGGGGTTTTCGATTGACTTGGCAACAGGCGCGGTATACATTACTAACCAGTCAGTCATTAATATGTCCTCTGCTCCTTCCCATCTCACCCCAGAAATTCCCCCGCACAAGCGCGAGCGGCGCAAAGAAGCCCGCCCGCAGGAGTTGCTGGATGCCGCATTGAGCCTGTTCGTTGAAAAAGGCTTTGCGGCCACCAAGGTCGAGGAAGTTGCACTTCGGGCGGGCGTTTCCAAAGGCACACTTTTTTTGTACTTCCACTCCAAGGAAGATTTGTTCAAAGCGGTGATTCAACGCAATTTGTCAGACCACTTTCCGGTTTGGAACCAAGAGTTTGTGGATTTCAAAGGCAGCACCGCTGAAATGCTCAGCTATGCCATGCAAACTTGGTGGCAGCGGATTGGCGACACCACAGCCAGTGGCATCACCAAACTGGTCACCAGCGAAGCCAGCAATTTCCCCGATGTGGTGAAGTTTTATGAAACCGAGGTGATGCAACCTGGTCACAATTTGTTCAAAAAAATCCTGCAACGCGGAATTGACCACGGCGAATTCAAACCTTTTGACACGGACACCGCTGTCTACAGTTTGGTGTGTGCCATCATTTTTGTCAGCATGTGGAAACATTCTTTGTCCGCATGTGTTGCCCAAACGCAATTTGACCCTGAATCATTTTTGCAGTCACATGTCCAAGCCTTAATGCATGCTTGGCTGACCACTGAAACCTGACCTCTTTTACTTGCCTCGCGGAGCTTGATGACATGAGATTGCGTTCCAAAATTGTCTGGACGTTGCTGTTGGTGGTGATACTTGCTGGCATTGCCTATTGGCAAATGCGCAAAAGTGCCGCCCCTGCCAGCAACACCTCGGCAACCACAGCCCCTGCCAACACAGCCCCTGTGGTGAACGAACAAGTGGTCGACGTGCCATCTTCTGACATTCTCGCGCTGGGTCTGCAAACCATGGTGTTTACGATGCCGGTGTCAGGCAATCTCAAAGCGCTGAACACGGTCACTGTCAAAGCACGTGCCGCAGGTGAGTTGCTGAGTTTGTCTGGACGTGAAGGCGACACGGTTAAAGCGTCTCAGGTGCTCGCCAAAATTGACCCCACCGAATTCCAACGCAAATTACGCCAAGCAGAGCAACAAGCCGATGCGGCCAGAACCCAAATCGATATTGCACAAAGACAATACGACAACAACAAAGCATTGGTTGACCAGGGCTTTATCTCCAAAACCGCACTCGAAACTTCCGAAGCCACATTGGCCGGGGCGAAAGCCACTTACAACGCCGCCTTAGCGGGTGCCGATGTGGCGCGCAAAACATTGGATGAAACCGTGTTGCTCGCTCCCATCAGCGGTCAAATATCGGCACGCTTGGCACAACCGGGTGAGCGGGTTGGCGTCGACCAAAAATTGCTCGATATCGTAGACCTAAGCAGCTTGGAATTGGAAGCCACCCTCAGCCCGGCAGATTCCATGGACGTGCGCGTGGGTCAATCTGCCACACTGACCTTGGAAGGACGGGACCAGCCCGTGAATGCACAAGTGCAACGCATCAACCCGAATGTGCAATCGGGCAGCCGCAGTGTCTTGGTCTACCTGAAACTTCAAAACACCCAAGGACTGCGCCAAGGTTTGTATGGCCAAGGCCAGCTCGAACTGGGTCGTGAACAGGTATTGGCAGTGCCGCTGGAATTTGTGCGCACCGATAAGCCTGAGCCTTATGTGCAAGTGCTCAACGGCTCGCGCTTGAGCCATCAGGCCGTCACTTTGGGGAAACGCGGCCGCGTGGGCTCAGATGATTCGGTGTGGGTAGAAATCAAAGGTCTGGAAAAAGGCGCACAAGTGCTGTCATCTCGGGTGGGTGCCATGCGTGAAGGTTTGAACCTGCGTGTGGTGTCAGGCAATACGGCAACCCCTGTTAGCAAGCCCTAAGCCATGTGGTTCACCCAAGTCAGCCTGCGCAATCCCGTGTTCGCCACCATGGTCATGTTGGCCTTGGTGGTGCTGGGTCTGTTTTCGTTTCAAAAGCTCAAGATCGACCAGTTCCCGAATATCGATTTACCGGTTGTAGTCATCACCACCGAATACCCTGGTGCATCACCCGAAATCATTGAAAGCGAAGTCAGTAAAAAAATTGAAGAGGCGGTCAATTCCACCGCCGGTATCAGTGCCCTCACCTCTCGCAGTTACGAGAGCTTGTCGGTGGTCATCGTCGAATTTGAATTAACGGTCAACGGTCGCAAAGCCGCCGACGATGTGCGTGAAAAAGTTTCGAATGTCCATCCGTTTTTGCGCCCCGAGGTCAAGGAGTCGCGCATTTTGCGTTTTGACCCGTCGAGTCGCCCGATTTGGTCATTGGCAGTCATCTCCGACAACGCCAGTTTGCCAAACGGTGTGAAGCCTCCCAGCCAAGTGGAGTTGACCAACTGGGCGGACCAAACGCTGAAAAAACGTTTGGAAAATGTGCGAGGTGTCGGTTCGGTGGTTTTGGTGGGCGGCACCAAACGCGAAATCAATCTCTACCTGAACCCGCAAGCCATGGAGTCGTTGGGCATCACAGCGCAACAGGTGGTGGACGCGGTCAGCAACGAAAACCAAGATTTGCCTGTGGGATCGATTCGCTCATTGCAACAAGACCGAGTGGTGCAGGTGCAAGGCCGCATAGAACGGCCTGAGGATTTCGGCAACATCATTGTGACTCGCAAGGGTGGCAGTATCGTTCGACTGTCGCAAGTGGCGCGGGTGAATGACGGCGCGCAAGAATTGGAAAACATGGCGCTTTACAACGGCGAACGCACGCTGTTGTTGTCGGTGCAAAAGTCGCAAGATGAAAACACCATCGATGTGGTCGATGGCTTGGCTCGTACGGTACAAGACATGCAATCGCAATTACCGCCCGGCGTGAAACTGCAAAACATCTACGACGGTTCGCGACAAATTCGTGTCGGCGTGAACAACGTGCGCAAAACCCTGATCGAAGGTTCGTTGCTAACGGTGTTGATTGTATTTTTGTTTCTCAATTCCTGGCGTTCGACCATCATCACCGGTCTCGCATTGCCTATCGCCATCATCGGCACCTTCTTGTTCATGGCCATATTGGGTTTCACCATCAACATGATCACCTTGATGGCTT
>JBJTXF010000027.1:0-6477 GCA_046082145.1 Limnohabitans sp.
TCACAGCGCGACGATATCACGGTGGTGGTTTTCCAGCTTTGATGCAGTTTCGATCGGCGCCAATCACCGGTAAGCGCTGATCAGGGCTTTCAGCGCCCAAAGTATTCGGACTCCTAGAGCGATGTGCTGTAGGGCGTGTTATGCGTGGGTTTTTAAGAGAAGATGTAAATTGCATTGAAAATTCAGCTTATTTGAAGCTTTTAATCGATGATTTTCAATATCAAGTCCGCAAGGGGCTGTATGTTTCCAAGGAACGATTCCTGCATCACTGGGTAAAGCTCAGCTTGATCTAATGCCGAGTAATCCAAGGAGTAGCCAGCATGCTCTGCCAATTGTGAAATGAAAAGCCTTTGTACTCGGCCGTTGCCTTCTCGAAACGGGTGAATGGCATTGATTTCTGATAAGTAGTGAGCCAATCGATTCACAAAAACTTTAGGTTCCAGGTTGACCAAATAATTTTCAGCAGCGAGGGCGCTAAAGACAGGCCGCGCTCAAAGTCCAAGTGCAACAATTTTCGAAAGGAAATTGTTCATGAAAAAAACTTACCAACATCTGCAACTTGAGGAAAGAGCTTTGATCCAAACCATGCTCGAGCAAGGCTATAAAGCAGCAGCAATTGCTTTGAGCTTAGGCCGTTCACGCTCAACGATCAGTCGTGAACTTGCGCGCAATAACTACACTGCGCCTTCAATGCCGCGCCCAGTTGGACGCCCTTTTCTTGCAGGCGGCTATCGCTGTGTACGAGCTAATCAACGTGCACGCGACCTAAGTTGTAAGCCCCGTGTGCCGCGGCGCATGGTCGCTGGAACTACATTGTGGGATTGCGTTCTGTGTGGCCTGTCTCAAGGGCTGTCCCCGGAGCAAGTCAGTGGTTTACTATGTCAACGCATGGATAAATCAATACGCATCAGCCACGAGAGCATTTACAGCGCCATCTATGCCATGCCGCGAGGAGAACTGCGCAGCGAGGTGATTGGTTTATTGCGCAAGTCACATAAAACACGTCGACCTCGTGCCCGTGGTGATGATAGGCGTGGCTTGATACCTAATATGACCAGCATTGATGAACGACCGCTAGAGGTAGATGAACGCTTGGTGCCAGGGCACTGGGAAGGAGATCTGATTAAAGGTGCACGTAACCGTTCGCAGGTTGGCACTCTGGTGGAGCGCACGACCTTGTTTACTGTCTTGGCGCATATGCAAGATGCAACAGCACTTGGAGCTGCAAACGCCTTCTCAACTGTACTCAATAAGTTGGAAGCGCAGATGCGCTTGTCATTGACATACGACCAAGGCCGGGAGATGGCTGCCCACCAGCGGTTAACTCAGGACACTGGCATGCAAGTCTATTTTGCTCACCCGCATAGCCCTTGGGAACGCGGGATTAACGAAAATACGAACGGCTTGCTGCGACAGTATTTACCCAAGGGTGAAGACTTGAGTGTTTACTCTCAAGATGACTTGGACAAAATCGCTTGGCGTTTGAATACACGTCCAAGGAAATCACTGGGCTGGAAGTGCCCAGCTGAACTCTTCCTGCCTGAAGACTCGTTTGATTTCCAAGCTTATTGGAAATCTATACTTCATCCTATTAAACCCAATGTTGCACTTGGAACTTGAAACCACCTTTCAATTCAATTTTTTTATCTTCTGGAAAATGTTTGACCCAAATATTTTTTTCCAGTTGTATGTCCACTCCATTTTGAAGTCTCAAGCCTAACAATGACGTCGTGATACTTACCTTTAATTTTTTTGTTTTCAGGAGTTGATCTAGTTCACTCAAAAACTTGTCTACAGCACTTTCAAGCGGAAGGTCTTTTTCAAGCGTCTCTGCCCAGCGAAACAATCTTGTCGGTGGGTCTGATAAAGGAAGAATAAATACATTTGGTTCTGATACAGAGATTTTCCAAAGCAACTCTGGTTGATGTTCTTTGATTGCATTTTCCAGTTCGTTTCCTTTGAGTGCCATCTGTAAGGGGTCTGCTTGTTGTGGGAATACGCTAATGAGGATATTTTTTAGTTTTTCTTTTAATGCTTTATTAAGTCCAGTCGTCATCTTTTCACCTCGCTGTTATTCACTCTGTCACCCCAAATCCGGCGGATCAATGCCGTCTCGCTTGGGGTTGCTCACGTACAGCAAGGGGGTTTGCCATTCCATCAGGGCAGCGTCGGCCACGCCTTGCGGGGTGGCGGTGGGCTGTGTGAACCTCAAGTGTTCGCAATCGTTCAACACGGTCAACACAAACTCTGCGCATTGACCGCGCAGGTCTTTGCCAATGGAGAGTCGGCCCAGCCAACCTGTGAAAGCTTGCCAGCTTGAGTAGGTCCATTCGCCGAAGAAACTTTGTGCTCTCCACAGCGCTTCTTTGCTGAGGGCTTGCGGCGCGGCGATCCAAGCAAAGTCGCCGGTTTTCATTTGCGAGCGTATGTTGGCGAAATAAGGCATGGATTTCGGCGCATTTTCGAAGACAAAACGGTGTGATTCTGTCTGTTGATGCATCACTTAATTGCCGAGAAATGGCTGGCAAATACCAACCGCATACAATCGTTGGTTGCCTTTTACCGGAGAGTTTTGTGCTGATTTCAACCGCTTACGCTCAATCGGCCCCTGCAGCCGCACCCGCCAACGACTTGTCTTCTTCGCTGATGAGCATGTTGCCACTGGTGCTGATGTTTGTGGTGCTGTACTTCATCATGATCCGCCCGCAAATGAAGCGCCAAAAAGAGCTCAAAGCCATGCTCGATGCTTTGGCCAAAGGCGATGAAGTGGTCACCACCGGCGGCATGCTGGGCAAGATCGAAAAGCTGGGCGACAACCAGATTGGCCTAGATGTGGGCAACGGCGTTGTGTTGCAACTGCAACGCAGCGCTGTGGTGCAAGTACTGCCCAAGGGCTCCATCAAATAATTCAAAGCAGTCCCATGAACCGTTACGCACTGTGGAAATACCTGGTCATTTTGGTGGCTGTGTTGCTGGGCAGCTTGTACACCTTACCCAATTTTTTTGGTGAAGCGCCAGCGGTACAAGTTTCGCCTGGGCGCGCCAGCACCAAAGTTGATCTGGACGTTCAGGGCAAGGTTGAAGAGGCTCTCAAGCAAGCTGGCTTGACACCCTCATTGATTTCGCTGGAGAACAATTCTTTGAAGGTGCGATTTGAAAACACTGACGAACAACTCAAGGCGAAAGACGCGATTCAACGCACCCTCAACACAGACTACGCAAACCCGACTTACATGGTTGCGCTCAATCTGATCGCGCGCACTCCTTCATGGCTGAGCAGTTTGCATGCTGCGCCCATGTATTTAGGTCTCGATTTGCGCGGTGGTGTGCATTTCATGTTGCAAGTCGATATGCAAGCGGCGCTCACCAAAAAAGCCGAAGCCTTAAGCGGTGATTTGCGCACCGCAATGCGCGAAAAGTCGATCCGCCATGGGGGTATTTCTCGCAACGACCAAACGATTGACATGGTGTTGAACGATCCGGCAGTTGCCTCTGCCGCGTCTGCTTTGATCCGTGAGCAATTTCCCGAATTAGAAATATCGACAACACCTTTGTCAGGCACTGTCATTGGCATCAACGCCAAACTTAAACCTGAAGCAGCGCGACGTGTACAAGACCAGGCGCTGAAACAAAACATCACGACGCTGCACAACCGCATCAACGAACTTGGCGTGGCAGAGCCTGTGATTCAACAACAAGGACTTGACCGTATCGTCGTGCAATTGCCCGGGGTACAAGACACCGCCAAAGCCAAAGATATCTTGGGTCGTACCGCAACGCTTGAAATTCGCATGGTCGATGAAAGCAGCGAAGCGCGTTTGGCCGAGACTGACAGTGGCATGGTACCCTTTGGCACCGAGAAATACTTGGACCGCAACGGCCAGGGAGTGGTGGTAAAAAAACAAGTGCTGCTCACCGGAGAGAACCTGACCGATGCACAACCCGGGTTTGACAACCAAACCCAAGAAGCAGCTGTGCATTTGACGCTGGATGCCAAAGGCGCACGAATTTTCAAAGACGTGACCCGTGAAAACGTCGGCAAGCGCATGGCGATTTTGCTGTTTGAAAAAGGCAAAGGCGAGGTTGTGACGGCGCCCGTGATTCGCACTGAAATCGGTGGTGGTCGGGTCCAAATCTCCGGCAGCATGAGTTCCGTGGAAGCTGCTGACACGGCCTTGCTGCTGCGTGCTGGGTCGTTGGCTGCCCCCATGGAAATCATCGAAGAACGCACCATCGGTCCATCGCTGGGAGCAGAAAACATCGCCAAAGGCTTCAACAGCGTCACCTGGGGCTTTGTGGCCGTTGCGGTGTTCATGTGCGTGTATTACCTGTTGTTTGGCGTGATCTCCAGCATCGCACTGGCGGTCAATTTGTTGTTGTTGGTCGCGGTGTTGTCCATGTTGCAGGCCACATTGACGCTGCCTGGTATGGCCGCGATGGCGTTGGTGCTGGGCATGGCGATCGATGCCAATGTGCTGATCAACGAACGGGTGCGCGAGGAATTGCGCAACGGCGCGGCACCCCAAACCGCCATTCACACCGGTTACGAACGCGCCTGGTCAACCATCTTGGATTCCAACGTCACCACCTTGATCGCGGGCCTGGCTTTGCTGGCCTTTGGCTCTGGCCCTGTGCGCGGCTTTGCCGTGGTGCATTGCTTGGGCATTCTGACCAGTATGTTCTCGGCGGTGTTTTTCTCGCGCGGTTTGGTCAACCTTTGGTACGGGCGACAAAAACGTTTGCAATCGGTATCCATTGGCACCGTGTGGCGACCCGACAACCTCACCCACAAAACCATTGAAAGCGCCAAGGGCGACTGACCTTTACCACCTGGCGTTGCGCTCGCGCGCTTGACGAACAAGGAAACAGCATGGAATTTTTCAGAATCAAACGTGACATACCGTTCATGCGGCATGCATTGATTTTTAACGCGATCTCATTCATCACCTTTTTTGCGGCGGTGTTTTTTCTCTTCAGCAGAGGACTGCATTTGTCGGTGGAGTTCACCGGCGGCACGTTGATGGAAATTAGCTTCAGCCAGCCTGTGGCGCTTGAACCAGTGCGTGAACGCATTTCTGCATTAGGCTATACCGATGTACAAGTACAGCACTTTGGTTCGGCACGCGATGTGCTGATTCGCATGCCGGCAGCCAAAGGCGCTACGGCCACTGAGCAAAGCACTCGTGTCATGGCCGCGCTGCAACAAACCGATGCGCAGGCCTCGCTCAAACGCACCGAATTTGTGGGGCCGCAAGTGGGCGACGAGTTGGCCATCGATGGTTTGAAAGCGTTGGCTTTTGTCGTGGTCGGCATCATGATTTACTTGGCGATTCGCTTCGAGTGGAAATACGCGGTCGCAGGCATCATTGCCAACTTGCATGATGTCATCATCATTCTGGGCTTTTTTGCGTACTTTCAGTGGGAGTTCTCGTTGCCCGTGCTGGCCGCCGTGTTGGCCGTGCTGGGTTATTCGGTGAACGAATCGGTGGTGATTTTCGACAGGGTCCGCGAAAACTTCCGTCGCTTTCGCAAAATGAGCACGGCGGAAATCATCGATAACGCCATCACTTCCACTATCAGCCGCACCATCATCACGCACGGCAGTACCCAATTGATGGTGTTGTCTATGCTGCTGTTCGGTGGCGCCACGTTGCATTATTTTGCGTTGGCACTGACCATCGGGATTTTGTTTGGAATTTATTCGTCGGTGTTTGTGGCGGCCGCCATTGCCATGTGGCTGGGTATTCGCCGCGAAGATTTGATCAAGGGGGTGAAAAAAGACGGTCCCGAAGAAGATCCGAACGACCCCAACGCCGGGGCCGTGGTTTAAGCCTCTCCTGACTCGCAAAAAAGGCAGCCAAGGCTGCCTTTTTTGTCTGCTTGATGATGCTAGTGAGCCAAGCGGTCTTGGTTGTCATCACACAGCTCATCGAGCACCAAGGCATCTGGCTCGATGCCAGCACTCCAAAACACCATCAACACGATGATTTTCAAATCGTCCAAACCAACGGGATGGTCGGTCACGGCCATGGCGCGGTCCACCACAATCTCTCGCATTTGCGCTGACATGATGCCCGCATTTTCTAAAAAAGTGACAAAACCCAAGCCTTCGGCACCCAAGTGTTTTTGCTCTGCTTCGGAGTACACCCGCATGCTCAACGGTGACTGCGCATAAGCAGATGGCACCCGTTGCGGGTGAAGGTGAATCAAGTCCACGTGTTGAGCGGCGCTGTTGAGTCCCGCCAGCCAAGACAAGGCTTGTTGAATTTCTTCGGCGTCGAATCCTGCAGCGCTGAGTTTGCGACCCAGAAGCGGCAATTCGGGACAAACGTCACCACGCCAGTAGTGTTCGTACACGTATACGAGAACATCGAACATGGCTGCAATATAACCTTTTTTAAACCCGTCCTGTTCACTGCTTGTGTGCATGGTTTTTTGCTGTGGTGTGATGGTGTCAAAATTTTTTTGCGTTCAATG
>JBJTXF010000028.1:0-3146 GCA_046082145.1 Limnohabitans sp.
CAAGACCAAGCCAAACCCGCCACAGGTGGCATTTACGGCAATCGCCAAAGCGATGCCTGGTTTGGCCGTGGACGCAATTACCAAGTGGGTGATCTGATCACGGTGATCTTGAATGAACAAACGCAAGCCGATCGCAAACAAGGCACCGACATCAGCAAGGATGCATCAAATACCGCATTACCCACATCATTCAGTAAGTTTATTGGGGGTGTAGGTGCAAATAGCCCAATCACTGGCGTTGATTTGAACAAGTCAACTACCAAGAGCGCGGGCAAGGGCACAGCGAACCAAGAGGCCAAGCTCACGGGTTCGATTACGGTCACTGTGATTGAAATTCTGGCCAACGGCAACATGGTGGTGCGCGGCGAAAAAAAATTGGGATTGTCTGAAGGCACCGAAGTGATTCAAGTCTCGGGTGTGATTCGTCCCAATGATGTCGGCCCCAATGGCACGGTCAATTCATTGCGCTTGGCCAATGCACAAATTGCTTACCGTGGCATGGGTGACTTGGCCAGTGCCAGTAAACCGGGCTGGGGCACCAGCGCTTTGATGAAATTCTGGCCCTTCTGATTTTCTAAAGGTTGAACTGACATGACTTATTCGTGGTTGAAAGCAAGCGCTGTGGTGTTGCTGTGTGCATTGGCCACGCCAGTGTGGGCCGACCGGGTCAAAGATTTGGCGACGGTGGCGGCCCAACGCTCCAACCAGCTGATAGGTTTTGGTTTGGTGGTGGGCTTGCAAGGCACCGGTGACGATGCATCGGTGCCTTTCACCACGCAAAGCATGAAAGCCATGCTGGCTCAAATGGGTGTACGCATTGACGGCCCCATGTCAGATTTTGAACAAGTCACATCGGCCAGCCGAATCGATATCAAAAACGCGGCCGCCGTGATGGTGACTGCTGATTTGCCGGGCTTTGCCAAACCTGGACAACGCATTGATGTGAATATTTCTGCCATTGGCAAGGCGACCAATTTGCGCGTCGGCAACCTGATCATGACCGCGCTGCGTGGCGTGGACGGTGAAATCTATGCCTTGGCACAAGGGGCGCTGACCGCGACAGGTATTGACGCAGGTGCCGCAGGCTCCAAAGTGGCGATTGGTGTGCCCACTGCCGCGCGTATTCCAGCGGGTGCGATTGTCGAGCGCATGGTCGACACACCTTTTGAAAAATCAGAACACTTGATTTTGAATTTGCGCGATAACGATTTCTCGACCAGCAGCGCCATGGTCGCTGCGATCAATTCAAAATTTGGCGGTGACGTGGCGCAAGCCATCGACGGCACATCGATATCGGTACGAGCCCCACAAGACTTGAATCAACGGGTCGCGTTTATGGGTATGTTGGAAAACATCGAGGTTGCACCCGCTGAACCTAATGCACGCGTGGTCATCAATTCACGCACCGGCACGGTGGTCATCAACCGGGCTGTGCGCGTGACAGCAGCAGCGGTGTCGCACGGCACGATTTCTGTGGCCATCACCGCCACCAACGATGTGTCGCAACCGAATGCTTTGGGCCAAGGCCAAACCACACCGGTGCAAAACGCCGATGTGGCGGTGACCGAACCCAAAAACCCCATGTTCTTGTTCAAGCCTGGCGTAGATCTGCGTGAGATTGTGGATGCCGTGAACCAGATCGGCGCCACACCTTCCTCGTTGATTGCGATTTTGGAAGCCCTGAAAAGCTCGGGCAGCTTGCGCGCCGAGTTGATCATCATTTGATGCACTGACCATGGCGGACATCACCAACCCATCCACGGCGGCCAAGTCTTATGCGGACTTTGGCGCGTTGGGCGAATTGCGTGGCAAAGCCCAGCGCAATGACAAAACGGCGTTGCGTGAATCGGCAGAACAATTTGAAGCGCTGTTCATTCAAATGATGCTCAAGTCCATGCGCGACGCATCGAATGTGATGAAAAGCGATTTGTTTCAATCCAATGCCTTAGAAACCTTTGAAGGCATGTACGACAAAGAGCTGTCCTTGTCCATGGCTAAACGCAACGCCCTGGGCTTTGCTGATGTGGTGGTCAAGCAATTGAGCCAACAACAATCCGCCCCCAGTACTGCGGAATTGCTGGCGCTGCGTCAAAAAGCGGGCGCACTGGTCCCTGCGGGCATGCCGCTTCATCAGCCAGTCACGCCGATGAGCCTGGTACCGGTCGAACCTGCACCCATGCCGTTGCCACGCCAGACCTTGAAGCCATTGCCGATGCACAAAACCATGCCCTTGTCCCCCACCGTAAGGAATGAGCCATGAGCAATATGCTGGGCATCAGCAGTACTGCCGTGGCTGCTTATCAACGGGCTTTGGGTACAGTCAGCAACAATATTGCCAACGTCAGCACCGAAGGGTATTCACGCCAGCAATCGACATTGACGCAAAGTGCGCCGTCTAAGCAAGCCAATATGTACCTGGGTACGGGTGTGTTGTTCACGGCGGTCAAGCGAGCGTTTGACACATTCGCTGAATCGAATTTGCGCAACAGCAATACCGACCTGGCAACTCAAGCGCCCTTGGTCAATTACACCCAACGTGTGATGGATATCATGGGCGACAAAAGCGTGGGCTTGAGCTCGGCCTTGGACACATTTTTCAATGCAGCGCGCAGTTTGTCGGTGGATCCCGCATCTACCGTGATGCGAACCAGTTTCATCCGTGCGTCAGAGGGCGTGGGTTCACGCTTTGCTGAGCTGGCAGGGCAATTGTCTTTGGTGTCCACCGAAACACGCCAAGCCTTGGAGAGCGCGGGCAACCAAATCAACACCTTGACCGAGCAATTGGCCTTGGTGAACCAGCAGCTGACCAAGTCGCCTACGCTTGAAGGACAGTCCTCGGAATTGCTGGATCGCCGCGATTTGCTGTTGCGCCAAATTTCAGAGTTCTCACGCATCAAAACCAGCTTCACACCCAATGGCATTGTGTCTGTCAGTCTGGGTACCACCATGAAGCAAAGCTTGGTGGTCGATGGCTTAAAGTCACGGCCTATTGGTCTTGACCCCAATTCATTGAGCAAACTCGATCTGGTGCTTGACCCTTACGGCAACACCGAACCCTTGTCAGGTGCGAGCGGCGGCACCATGGGTGGACTCAACACGTTCATCAGCCAGGTGCTGGAGCCCGCCCAAAAAGGACTGGATTTTTT
>JBJTXF010000029.1:0-3092 GCA_046082145.1 Limnohabitans sp.
CTCAGGTTGACCCGCGTAAATGCGATCGAGTCGATGGTGCAACACTTTCAAGCTGCGTTCGATCGAATCACCCATGTCCACCATGTCGTCGGCCACACGGCAAAACGCATACAAAGCAATGGACGCATAGCGAATACGCGGTGGCAACAAACGGCTGGCGGCAAAAAAAGTTTTGGAGCCGCCGCGCATCATTTCGATGCACTCGTTCAGGTCGTGGTCGGCCTGGTCAGTAAACGGTAAGGGCATGGGGCACCACCTGTTCGAGCATCTTGGCCGACATCAAGACACTGGGTACACCTGCGCCGGGTTGGGTACTGGCGCCCACCAAAAACAAATTGGGAATGTCTTCGCTGCGGTTGTGCGGGCGAAACCAGGCGCTTTGCGTGATGACAGGCTCCAACCCGAAACCCGCCCCTTTGAACGACCAAAGCCGGTCTTGGAAATCTTGCGGTGTGGTCACGCGCGAGCTGACGATGTGTTGCTTTAAACCGGGCAGCACGCTGTCTTGCAAGGCGGTTGCGATGGCATCGCGGTATCGCTCGGTGATGGCGGGCCAATCGGTACCACTGCTTAAATTGGGCACCACGGACAGCGCATAAAAAGTGTCGCAACCCTCGGGGGCCAATGACGGGTCGGTGGCGGTGGGGCGGTACAAATACAGGCTGAAATCGTCGGAAAGCGTGTGGTTGATGAAAATGTCTTGCAGCAATTCTTTGTAGCGCGGGCCCAGCACCATCATGTGGTGCGGGACATCGGTGTACTGTTTGTCGGTGCCGAAATACCAGACGAACAAGCCCGAGGAATAGTGGCCTTTGTCGATGCGTCGATTGCTCCAATGCGGACGCTCTTTTTCTTCGAGCAAATGGCGGTAAGTCCATGCGGCATCGGCATTGCTGACCACGATGTCGGCGCCGATCAATTCACCGTTGTCCAGCTCCACCGCAACGGCTTTGCCTTCTTTCACACGGATGCGCGTCACCGGGGCGTTGTAGCGGATGGGCACCATGCGTTCATTGAGCAATCCCACCATGGCATTGACAATCGCGCCGGTGCCGCCCATGGCGGAATGCACGCCCCAGCGTTGCTCCAAGATGTGGATCAACGAATACACACAGGTCACCGAAAACGGATTTCCACCGATCAACAATGGGTGAAAACTCATGACGATGCGCAACTTGGGGTGCTTGAGATAACGCGCCACCATGGTGTGAATAGAGCGCCAGGCTTTCATGCGTATCAAATTGGGTAAGGCCTTGATGACGTCGCCGATGGTTTGAAACGGTATCGAACCCAATTCAACAAAGCCCAACGCATAGCAACGCGCCGACGCTTTCATCAGCTGTTTGAAGCCTTGCAGGTCGGATGGGCTGATGGCCTCGATTTGCGCAAGCATGGCGGCTTCATCGTTGCTGTAATCGAAATGGGTGCCATCTGAAAAACGGATGCGGTAGAAGGGCGACATCGGACGCAAATCGACATGGTCTTGCATGCGTTTGCCGCACAGGGTGAACAACTCTTCCAGCAAATGCGGCAGGGTGATGATGGTGGGACCTGCGTCAAACGTGAAGCCATCTTGTTTGTGCACATAGGCACGACCACCGGGTGCGTCGAGTTTTTCCAATACTTGCACTTGGTAGCCCATCACGCTCAAACGAATGGCTGCGGCCAAGCCGCCAAAGCCAGTGCCAATGACCACTGCGCGTGGCGAGTGCCTTGCGGGCGTTTCACCAGGGGCTCGCTCATGGTGTGTGCGAAAAGCGTTCATGCCGGATCCGCTTGGTTGGCGGCATTCACCGGCACAATGACCACAGGCGTGGGTTCTGACAAAGCAGCGCGTTTAACAGCATAAGGACTGCGCCTCATGGCCCACCCCCACAAACGTTGCAAGGGCAAAGCAAACACCATCAACACATGTTCAATGATGGCCAAACCCAGCAATGAGCACAGCAACACCCAACCTGTGCTGATCACTATTGCACCCGTTTGTAATTCCCATACCATCCATGACCACACCACCACCGACAAAGCCATGGTGAAAAAGAAAAACGGACTGATGCGTCCGCTTTTGAAATAGCTGCCGATGTAACGCAAATGCGTTGGTAAATACTGTTCACCCACTTGGGGCACGCCAAAAAACAAATTGAGTTTGGCGCTCAAGCGCATGCACCACAGCAAAGCGTAAGTGCACAAGGCCACATGGTTGGGTTGACCTTGTTGCAAGGCCAATAGCACCCCGAAGTTAAACAGCAACGCCACCTCGTGGTGGAGCAGTGCCATGACGGATTGGCCAAAGCGCTGGTTCAGCGACAAACCTTTGTCCAATGGTGTTCGGCGCGGGCCAGCCAGCCAACCGGTGAGGAACGCCATTTCATGCCAACTCCACATGGCGATCACACTGACAAAGCCGATGTAGGCGTTCAATACCGAATGCGAACGCATGCTGAGTGATGCGGTCCACAGACTCAAACCCAGCAAGAAGCTGAGACAAAACATGCTCCATCGAAATGTGGAAGTGGGCAGGCGCACCAACCACAAAATCGCGCCCGTGCCCAACCACCAGCAAAACACTGCAAACAGGCCAGCGCCCAGCGTGGTGGTGAAAAATTCAGTCATTCCAAGGGCCGATCACCAAGTGGGTTGCATGCGAATGTCCGCAGGCAAGTTGTTTTTCTTGACCGGCAGCAGGTACAACCTGCCAAAGGTAAACACCGCTTGCACGGCGGTGACGGCACGGCCAGCCAAACCGATCAAGCCACCGCGTTCTTTGGCCTTGGCGTTGGCAATGGACAACTCAACCAGTCGCGTCATGCAGGCGCGGAAGGTGGGGTGATCGATATCGACTTCCACTGGAAATACCTGGCGTGCAATCTGCGAAGTGATCCGAAACACTTCGTAGTCGTAATCGGTAGATTCAAAACCCATGGCTTCGTGCAACAACGGGCGGGTGTGGTCACGCACGTACATGGTCGCGTACACCGCCAGAATGAAAAAGCGGATCCACAGCAAATTGACGCCACGCAGCAATTCGGGGTTGGCGCGCATGATCAGTGCAAACGATTCGCCGTGGCGGAATTCGTCGTTGCACCAGCGCT
>JBJTXF010000030.1:0-3330 GCA_046082145.1 Limnohabitans sp.
AACAGAGCGGAGCCAGCTTTGATCAACATGCGCGGTGGTATTTTGTTAATCAGCCTGAATTCTTCTTCGCTCATTTGGTACCGCTTGGCAGCATCAGCAACCTTCATGTTCTTCTGTGCAACCCAGACCGTCCAACTGGCCAATCGGCCGTCGTAGTCCAGCATATTGCGTTGAAAGATTTCTCCATTATCCCAAGGCAGCAAAATTTGAGGTGTACCCCCTGCCAGCATCACAGGTCGATGTGCAGATGGATTCAAAGCTTTGAAGTCTTCAAGGGAAACTTCAGCCAATCGAGCAATCAAAGCCACGTCCATGTCTTGGGGCAAGGGTACGGTTTGGAAATATGGGTGATCAGGGATGCTGGGCAAATTCACGCCGAGCGCCTGAGGATTGTTCACCATATTCTTCATGGCTTGTAACTTGGGTACATACAGGCGCGTTTCAGCTGGCATACGCAACTCAGTGTAGGTCAATGGTGCCCCGGATCGCTGGTTGCGAGCCAGTGCACGGCTGACATTGCCTTCACCCCAGTTATATGCTGCGAGTGCCAAGTGCCAATCACCAAACATGCTATGGAGTTTTTGTAAGTAATCCAAGGCCGCGCGGGTAGAGGCCAATACATCCCTGCGGTCATCGCGGAAGGCGTTTTGCTTAAGGTCAAATTCTTTGCCGGTGCGTGGCATAAATTGCCACATGCCACTGGCCCTGGCAGAGGACACCGCTTGTGGATTAAATGCGCTTTCAATAAAGGGCAGCAAAGCCAATTCAGTGGGCATGCCACGCTGTTCAATTTCCTCAACGATATGGAACAAGTACTTGCTGGAGCGCTCGGTCATGCGTTGAAGGTAGTCGGGCCGTTGCGCATAGTACTGCTCGCGGTCTTGCACCAAATCCACTTGCAGGTCTGGTATGGCAAAGCCACGCCGTATTCTTGCCCACAGGTCAGTTTGTCCTTCGGTAGACAACAAGCCAAGAGAGGACTGACTGTCCGTAACAATCGGCACCAGTTCATGAACGGATAATGGGCGTTCACCGCCAGTTTGTGCATCTGCATTTGTCAATGGTGTGGTGGCCAGTGAGACAGACAACAGTAAAAATCGAAAGAGAATCCTATACATGTGGTTTAACCATAAGAAAACACAGCCAATCTGTGGGGGCTAAGACAACTAGGGAATGAATAGAATGTTCTGCAAGGGCGCAAAGTTTGCGATAAACCTGCCAAAATTCACCGATTCATGAATTCCCAAATTATAAGAAGTCATCCTGACTTGGCTTCATGGCTGAAAACCCCTGCCGGACAGTACTTATGCGCCTGGGAATCTGCACAATTTGACCGTGTGGTGTCTGATGTGTTCGGATTTCATGGTTTGCAGTTGGGTTTGCCGTACTTACCTTGTTTGCGCAACAGCCGCATTCGGCATTGTTGGGTAGCGCTTGACCATGTGTCAGGCTTTGATGACCAAGTTAGATTGCCAGGTCTTTATGCAGAATCGGTGGCCTTACCTTTTGCAGATCAAAGCTTGGATTTGGTGGTTCTGCCGCACGCCCTGGAATTGAGCCATGACCCACATGCAACTCTGCGTGAAGTAGAGCGCGTCTTGGTGCCTGAAGGGCGAGTCATCATCAGCGGCTTCAATCCACTGAGTCTGTGGGGTCAACGGCACCGACGCTCGCAGTGGTACGGCAGACTGGGCGTTGACAATTATTTTTTGCCCAAAGGAATCGATTTCATCGGTTATTGGCGTCTGCGAGACTGGTTGCGTTTGCTGAGTTTTGAAGTGGATGGTGGCCGATTCGGTTGTTATCTGCCTTCTGTCCAATCACCCAGTTGGATCGCTCGGTTTGGTTGGATGGACAAGGCAGGTGACCGTTGGTGGCCTATTTTCGGGGCGGTTTATTTCCTGGCAGCCGTCAAGCGGGTGCGGGGAATGCGTCTGTTAGAACCTATATGGAAACGCGGTAATGCCAGCACAGCCAGCGCAGTGCCGTCGGTGAATTCGGGCAAATCTAGCACGCCAAGCACCATGCTTGCTCCAACGGATGATTTGGCATGAGTCGGGTAGTGATCTACACAGATGGGGCATGCAAAGGCAACCCTGGCCCGGGCGGATTGGGGGTGTATTTGCGTTACGCAGAGGTAGAAAAAGATTTGTACGGCGGCGCGCCGCAAACCACGAACAATCGCATGGAATTACAAGCGGTCATCGAAGCCTTACGTGCACTCAACAGACCTTGTCTGGTGGACTTTTATCTGGACAGCGAATATGTTCGACAAGGCATAACAGCTTGGATGGCGAACTGGAAACAGCGAGGCTGGCGCACTGCCGACAAAAAGCCAGTTAAGAATGAGGACCTGTGGCGAACCTTGGACGAGTTGTTGTCTCAAGGCGGACACACTATCGTCTGGCATTGGGTTAAGGGCCATTCTGGTGACCCGGGGAACGAGCGCGCCGATGCGCTTGCAAACAAGGGAGTAGGACAAGTTCAAATAAGCTGAATCAAACAAGCTGATAATGAACCATCAGTCATTAGCAGTTTTAACCTATGCCCACCCTCCATAAAAATACGTTCGTCGCTTTGATCGCCTTGGCCTTTGCTGCCGGCGGTGGTTGGTGGTACATGCGCAAACCCACTGCTTCGACCACTGCTACCGCACCCACAGTAGGCACCCCAAGTCAGCCATCCACCATCCCTGCTGCTCCATCGGGTGTTGCCTCTGCTGCTGCTACACCGGGCGCCGGGGTTCCCGGTTCGCCCCCCGGGCCACCACGTGCGATGGGTGTCGAATTGGCCAAGGTGGAGAGTTCAAGTCTGCGTGACGATGCGCAAACCATTGGAACTTTGAAGTCGAAACAAAACACCATGGTCAGGCCCGAAGTTGCTGGCCGTGTCGTGGCGCTGGGTTTTAGCGATGGCAGTCAGGTGAGAGCCGGACAAATGTTGGTGCAGTTAGACGACACCTTGCAACGCGCTGAAATTCAACAATCTCAAGCACAAGTGTCAATTGCACAAGCCAACCACCGGCGCAACCAAGAGTTGGTAGCTCAAAATTTCATCGCGCAACGGGCGCTGGATGAAAGTCAAGCGAGTTTGCAAGTGGCACAGGCACAGTTGTCTCTCACGTGTGCGCGTTGGCAACGCATGCGCATATTGGCACCTTATTCGGGTACTGTGGGCATCCGCACGGTCACCATTGGTGACTTTGTCAAAGACGGCGCGGACCTTGTGAATCTGGAAGACCTCAGCGCTTTGTATGT
Organism: Limnohabitans sp.; assembly: GCA_046082145.1. Lineage (GTDB taxonomy): Bacteria > Pseudomonadota > Gammaproteobacteria > Burkholderiales > Burkholderiaceae_C > Limnohabitans. The sequence continues at coordinate 3,258 of JBJTXF010000030.1, forward strand.
CGATTTCCGTTTGCCTGAGCGCTACCAAGACAAAGTGAGTTTGCGACAAACCGTTGAGGTTCAGGTGGATGCC
>JBJTXF010000031.1:0-4221 GCA_046082145.1 Limnohabitans sp.
AGGTAAGCACAAAGAGGTTGGCATGGCTAAAGAATACAAAGACTTGGTCGTTGGATTGGACATCGGAACCAACAAAGTGATGGTTGTCGTGGCCGAGGTGTTGCCCGGAGCTGAACTCAAACTCGCTGGTTTTGGCATCGCACCCAGCAGCGGCCTCAAGCGCGGCGTAGTGGTCAACATTGATGCCACCGTGCAAAGCATTCAAATGGCATTGAAAGAAGCCGAGTTGATGGCGGACTGCAAGATCACGCGTGTTTACACTGGCATCACCGGCAGCCACATTCGTGGCATGAATTCGCACGGCATGGTGGCCGTCAAAGACCGTGAGGTCACGGCTGCGGATGTGGCCCGTGTCGTCGAAACCGCCAAAGCAGTCAATATTTCAAACGACCAACGGTTGCTTTTGGTAGAGCCCCAAGAGTTCATCATCGATGGGCAAGATGTGAAAGAACCGATAGGTATGAGTGGCATCCGGTTGGAGGCCAAAGTCCATATCGTCACCGGGGCACAAACCGCTGCAGAAAACATCATCAAGTGTGTGCGTCGCTGTGGTTTGGATGTGGAACAACTGATGCTCAACCCATTGGCATCCAGCTACTCGGTGCTGACCGCCGATGAAAAGGAACTGGGGGTGGCGCTGGTTGACATTGGCGCAGGCAGCACCGATGTGGCGATCTTCACCGGTGGCGCCATTCGCCACACGGCGGTCATTCCGATTGCCGGCGACTTGATCACCAGCGACATTGCCATGGCATTGCGCACACCCACCAAAGATGCCGAAGACATCAAAGTCGAATCGGGCTATGCCAAACAACTGCTGGCCGACCCCAACATACAGGTCGAAGTGCCCGGCTTAGGTGACCGTGGACCGCGCATGCTCAGCCGACAAGCGCTGGCCGGCGTGATCGAACCGCGTGTGGAAGAAATTTACGCATTGGTGCAACAGGTATTACGCGATTCGGGGTTTGAAGAAGTGTTGTCGTCTGGCATTGTGCTCACAGGTGGTAGCGCCATGATGCCCGGCATGATTGAGTTGGGTGAAGATATTTTTCTCAAAGCCGTGCGTCGTGGCGTACCACGCTACAGCAGCGCGTTGTCGGACATGGTGTCGCATCCGCGCGCGGCCACTGTCATGGGGTTGCTGGAAGAAGCCCGGCTCGCACGTTTGCGCGGTTTCCGTGTGGCGCAAAAAAACGGTTCGGTCAAGACGGCCATGGGGCGTGTCAAAGACTGGTTGGTAGGGACCTTCTGACCATGAACAATCGCATGCAATCCATGGCCACATTGCCTACCCATCGCAGCAAATGCAGACGATGGCGACCTTGTTCACGGAGGGCGCCACCGAGTTGAAAAAATCCCATAACCATTCAAAAAACACAGATTCAAGGCAACTGCAAAACATATTCGGAGAGAACGATGAAAATTGAAATGATGGAATCCAGCGAATTCAACCCAGACACCCAAATTCGTGTGATCGGTGTCGGCGGCGGTGGCGGAAACGCGGTCGAGCACATGATCAGCAGCGGCGTGCGTGGTGTCGAATTCATTTGCGCCAATACCGATGCACAAGCGCTGAAGGTGAGCTCTGCACACCGCGTCATTCAATTGGGTGACAACGGTTTGGGCGCAGGCAGCAAACCCGAGCGCGGTCAAGCGGCTGCTGAGGCAGCCATCGACAACATTCGCGAAGTCTTGCAAGGTGCCAACATGGTGTTCATCACCGCAGGCATGGGCGGCGGTACCGGCACCGGTGCTGCACCGGTGGTGGCACGCGTGGCACGCGACATGGGCATTTTGACTGTCGGCGTGGTCACCAAGCCTTTCGATTGGGAAGGTGGTCGGCGCATGACCAATGCCGAAGCCGGACTGGCAGAACTCGAAGCCAATGTCGATTCGTTGATCGTCGTATTGAATGAAAAATTGCAAGAAGTGCTGGGCGACGATGTGAGCCAAGACCAAGCCTTTGCGTTTGCCAATGATGTGTTGAAAAACTCCGTCGGTGGCATTGCGGAAATCATCAATGTCGAGGCTTTGGTCAATGTCGACTTCGAAGATGTGCGTACCGTCATGAGCGAGCAAGGCAAAGCCATGATGGGTACGGCCACCGCCAGCGGCCCTGACCGTGCACGCATTGCTGCCGAACAAGCAGTCGCTTGTCCGTTGCTTGAAGGTGTGGACATGACTGGCGCCAAGGGCGTGTTGGTGTTGATCACTGCGGCCAAAGGTGGTTTGAAATTGGCCGAATCACGCGAAGCCATGAACACCATTCGCGCCTTTGCCTCACCAGAAGCGCATGTGATTTACGGCACTGCCTATGACGAAACATTGGGCGACCAGATTCGCGTCACCGTGGTAGCCACCGGTCTGGCCCAACCCGGCCGCCGCATGGCGCCACCCTTGTCTGTCATTCGCACCGGTACCGATCACGCGGTGTATGCCAACCCTGCAGATGTCATGCCGGTAGCCATGTCGCCGACCGCACATACAGCAAGTGTTGGCATCACCCCCCCCAAAGCGCCGCAAACCCACAATGATGTCAACGTCAATGTGCCTAGCGTGTGGCGTACCAACCGCACCCAAGCGGCGGCCAAGGTCGATGCCTTGTCTTCAGGTGGCATGGACAACTACGAGATACCTGCGTTCTTGCGAAAACAGGCCGACTAAAATTTTCCAGTGCTGAAACAACGAACCCTACAAACCATGACCCGCGCCGTTGGCGTGGGGCTGCACAGCGGGCAACGCGTTGAGTTGACCTTGCGCCCAGCTGCACCTGACACAGGTATTGTGTTCAGGCGCACGGATTTGCCACATCCGGTGGATATTCCTGTGGGCGCTTTGTCGGTCACTGACACGCGATTGGCTTCTACCATCGAATCGCAGGGCGCCAAGGTGCACACGGTGGAGCATTTGATGTCTGCTTGCAGTGGTTTGGGTTTGGACAATTTGTACATCGACATCACCGCTGAAGAAGTGCCTATTCTTGACGGGTCGGCTTCTTCCTTTGTGTTCTTGTTGCAATCTGCAGGCATTGAATTGCAAAACGCACCCAAGCGTTTTTTGCGGATCTTGCAAGAAGTCATGGTCAGCCAAGGCGAAGGGGAACATAAAAAATGGGCAGGCCTCTACCCTCACCATGGCTTCAAATTGAGTTTTGAAATCGACTTTAAACACCCTGCGGTGGACACCACGGGTCAATCGGTGACATTCGACATGGACACCGGGCACTACAGCCGTGACATTGCCCGCGCACGCACCTTTGGTTTCACACGCGATGTGGAACACATGCGTTCAAACGGTTTGGCCTTGGGTGGTGGCCTGGACAACGCGATCGTCATGGACGATTACAAGGTACTCAACAGCGACGGTCTGCGTTATGACGACGAATTTGTGAAGCACAAAAGTTTTGATGCCAGGGGCGATCTGTATTTGTTGGGCAAACCCTTGCTGGGTCATTACCGCGCATTTCGTTCCGGGCATGCGCTCAATAACCTGTTGTTGCGCGAGCTCTTAAGCCGTCCCCATGCATACGAATGGGTCAGCTTCGACGATGCGCGCTTGGCACCTAAGGGCTTGGCGCAACTCTCACCGGCATGGTAATTCAGCACCCTTAACCACCCCTGCCGCCGCGCAGCATGCCACTGGCTTTGGCGCGGCCCATGCCAGCTTTTGCCATCAATGCCATGCCGCGTGAAGCATGCGCATGGGTGATGGCTAATCCCAATGCATCTGCTGCGTCAGCGCCTGGTAGCGTGGGCAATTTCAACAAGCGTTTGACCATTACTTGTACCTGTGCCTTGGCAGCTTTGCCATGGCCAGCCACGGCTTTTTTCATTTGCAAGGCGGTGTATTCGGCGACTGGCATTGACATGTGCGCGAGTGCAGCCAGGCATGCCCCGCGCGCTTGTCCAAGCAACAAGGTTGATTGCGGGTTCAGGTTGACAAAGACAATTTCAATTGCAGCGGTTTGCGGTTGATAGCGTTTGGAGACTTCGCAAATTCCTTCGAACAACACACCGATTCGGGCGGTCAAATCACTGCGCGGCAATTGGGTGGTGGTGATGGTGCCGCTGGCCACATAGTGCAAATGTCCGTTCGCCCATTGCACCACCCCAAAGCCCGTGGTTTGCAAACCGGGATCGATACCCAAAATATTCATGGCAACACCGCTGAAGCCATGCGCCCTTGTATCACTTGGGCACGCTCTGCCAGATAAGGCGAGTG
>JBJTXF010000032.1:0-6706 GCA_046082145.1 Limnohabitans sp.
CGCGCCGTTTGTTGCTTGACCATGGCGGATTTGAATACGACAGTAATTACTACGGCGATGATTTGCCCTTTTGGATGAAAGTGCGCAAATCTGATGGCGAGGTGGTACCGCATTTGGTGGTGCCATACACACTGGATGTGAACGACATGCGTTTTGCGTTGCCACAAGGGTATTCACAGGCAGAAGATTTTTTTGTGTATCTGCGCGACAGCTTTGATGTGTTGTACGCCGAAGGCGAAACATCTCCAAAAATGATGAGTGTGGGAATGCACTGTCGACTATTGGGTCGCCCGGGTCGCATGGTGGCTTTGCAAAAATTTTTAGACCATGTGCAAAAGCACGGCAAAGTATGGGTGTGTAAACGCATAGACATTGCCCGACATTGGAAGGCCACACACCCTTTTCAATCTGACACTTCAATCAAAAAAATAGCATGAATACTTACGCGCGCCTAGACCAGTGGATTGACCAGCACTTTGATGAGCAAGTGAAGTTTTTGCAAGAGCTTGTTCGTGTACCCACCGACACGCCTCCCGGCAACAACACTCCCCATGCGCTTCGCACCGCAGAGCTTTTGCAGCACATGGGCATGCAGGCCGAAGCATTTGACATTCCCGCAGCACTTGTGCAAGAACACGGATTGATCTCCATCTCCAATCTGATCGTTCGACGTCGCTATGGTGAGGGACGTGTCATCGCCCTGAATGCTCACGGCGATGTGGTTCCACCCGGTGAAGGATGGACACATGACCCTTATGGTGCAGAAATTGAGGACGGGAAGTTGTACGGACGTGCTTCCGCCGTGAGCAAATGCGATTTTTCAACGTTCACTTTTGCTGTTCGGGCTTTGGAAGCTGTGGCAAAACCCAGCAAGGGCACGGTCGAACTGCATTTCACCTACGACGAAGAATTCGGAGGCGAGTTAGGACCGGGCTGGTTGCTGGCCAATGGACACACCCAACCTGATTTGATGATGGCAGCCGGTTTCAGCTACCAAGTGGTCACCGCGCACAACGGTTGTCTACAGATGGAAGTCACCGTGCACGGGCGCATGGCCCATGCTGCCATACCCGACAGTGGCGTTGATGCTTTGCAAGCGGCTGTGGCGTTGCTCAATGCTTTGTATGCACAAAACACCTTGTACAAATCCATACGCTCACAAGTACAAGGCATCCATCACCCTTATCTCAATGTCGGTTTGATCGAAGGCGGTACCAACACCAATGTGATTCCGGGCAAAGTCATGTTCAAACTTGACCGACGCATGATCCCTGAGGAAAACCCGGCGCAGGTTGAAGCCCATCTTCGAGAGGTGCTGGCCAATGCAGTTCGTGAACACAATGCCAAACGTGAACCACAAGATGCTGTGCACATTGACATCAAACGCATCTTGATGGCCAACGCCATGAAACCATTGGCTGGCAATAAACCGTTGGTTGATGCCTTGCAAAAACACGGAAGTGAAGTGTTTAAAGAGCCCATCCCTGCGCTGGGAACACCGCTTTACACCGATGTGCGTTTGTATGTAGAGCGAGGCATTCCAGGCGTGATTTATGGTGCCGGTCCGCGCACGGTTTTAGAGTCTCACGCCAAACGCGCAGACGAACGCATTGACCTGGAAGATTTGCGACGTGCGACCAAAGTCATCGCCCGTTGTCTGAGTGATTTATTGTCTTGACCAGATTATTCTGCATGGTTATGTTGCGTATATCTGGACACAAATCACCCACTTTGCTTTGTCTAAACTAACGCTCAGAATATTTTGCCAATAAATAGTGCTGGTGAAAAAACGGTTTGGATTATCAAGCCGCTTGCCGTGGCATCATTTTTTTTACACATACCGTTGAAATTGTTTAAAAATAATCAGGTTGCAGCAAACATTCGCCATGAATAATCAAAACTTTGTCCACTGGATAGATCACCCGTTGGTACAGCACAAACTGACCCTGATGCGTCAAAAAGATGCCAGCACCAACAGTTTTCGTACTTTGCTCAATGAATTGTCAACCTTGATGGCCTACGAAGTCACGCGCGACATGGAGGTGAGTTATGCGACGATAGAAACTCCCCTAGAGACCATGCAAGCGCCAACCATCGATGGAAAAAAATTGGCCATTATTTGCATACTCAGAGGGGGAATGGGTTTTTTGGATGGCATGCTCAAAATTGTGCCGGGCGCCCGTGTAGGTCATGTTGGGCTTTACCGCGACCCTGACACCTTGGAATCCGTGGAATATTTTTTTAAAGTCCCACAAAACATGTCCGAGCGAGATGCAATTGTGGTGGACCCGATGCTGGCAACTGGCAATTCAGCGGTCGCGGCCATTACCCGGATCAAACAAACCCAACCCAAATCGATCAAATTCATGTGCTTATTGGCCTGCCCTGAAGGCATCGCCAACATGCGCGAAGCCCACCCGGATGTGCATATCTACACCGCCGCCATCGACCGACAATTGAATGAGCACGGTTACATACTGCCCGGATTGGGTGATGCCGGGGACCGCATTTTAGGCACCAAGTAATTTGCTGCACAGCAGACAGCCTTTCATTTTGCAAGCCCAATTCGCAAAGTCAATAGGTACATAACTGGCGCAAAAAATCGCGCTTGACCCGTTGTTTCACCCTTGTCGTGGCCACCATTCCTGTTTAGTATGAACTGAACTTGACAGGAGACGCTGATGCTATCTGCCTTCATGTTGCTGGCCGCTTTGAGCGTTAGCAATATCTCAGACGCCGATTTGGAAACTTACTATTGGGACTGTGACACCGCCTACATGAAAGGCAGCCTGGGTGGTCAAGACATGAACAGTTGCTTGAAGATCACCGAGCAGTTTCAAAAACTCCGGTTCAATGACGACCGCGAAGCGTTCATGGAATATTGGAACGACCACAAGTACAAAGAGTGGGAGAGCCGCGGTTTTTATCGTCTGTGAATGAAGCGGCTTGGCCGTCAGGCTTGGGTGAGTAATTCCACCACGCTGGCCATGCGCTGATGCGGGTCTGCTTGTGCCAACAGTGACTGCTTTTGCTCGGGTTCAAGGGGCAGCACCTCTGCCAAGCGATTGGCCAACCATCCGCAATCGTCCAATTGATAGGGTGTAAACAAAGGAAGTTTGTCTTCAAGCCCTTGTTGCTGTGCACTGGCAATCCATTGGCCCAAACGGTTTGCGTGTAACTGCCATTGCGCTGGCAGCGGACTGACTGGGTCTTGCGGCAAATACGAGACATGGCCTTTCCAGACGCCAAAAGGGCCTGGCGACACATCGTGCAGTTCAAACCGCAACCCGCCTTGACATACCACGCGCAGTAAGGCGGGTTGAATTTGTTCAAACTCACGGATATGGGCCATGCAACCATGGGCATACAACTCAGGCTGCTCACCGGGCACTTGTACTTCCCTGCCCTTTTTGATCCAAGCAACCCCAAACGGTGTGTTGTCGCGTTGGCAACGCTTGATCAGGTCCAAATAGCGAACTTCAAAAATCTGGAGTTGCAGCATGCCATCGGGAAAGACGCCATGGGACAAGGGAAACAGCGGAATCGTGTCGGTGCTCATGGAGCCAACTGGTCACCCGTGAATGCAATGGTTTCTTTGGAAACGGATTGAATCTGTTTTTTGGCATCGTAACTGACACATGCACTTATTGCGCCCGATAAGGCCGCGAGTACGAATACACTGAGAAGTAAATTGCGCCAAGCCAAATAATTTCTCCCACTGGGACACAAACAACTGCAATAAGTGTATGTCGTTCAGACAAAAGGATTGCCTGCGCTGACGCATTGCCCTTTGACATCAGTGTCAAAATCGAGGCATGTCTACTTTTTTGTCATGTTTATTGAGGCCAGTCGCATTTTGCTGGATGTGTCTGACATTGGTGCCTTTGCACAGTGACGCCCAAACCCCGACTACTTTGCGAATTTCCTCCGCTGCGGTACCCCAAGACTGGCACGCCAAGATGTGGACCGTGTTTAAAGACCAATTGCAAACCACTGCGCCCGGTGAGTATGATGTGAAGATTTACCTCAACAGCAGTTTGTTCAAACAAGCAGCAGAGGCCGCAGCCATGTCGCGTGGCAATTTAGAACTCAGCACCTTATCCCCTTCAGATCTCTCGCGCCAAGTGCCGTATTTCTCTGTCTTCACAGCGGGGTATGTATTGCGGGACGTGGCGCATCAACAAAAAGTGCTTAATGGTCCGATCGGCGAAGAAGGTTTCAGGCAAGTCTCTGATCGCATGGGCATCAAAATATTGGCCACCGCTTATTTGGGTACACGCCAATTGGTTTTGCGACAAGCGCGTGATGTCAAAACACCTGCCGACCTCAAAGGTCTGAAACTGCGCATGCCGGCGTCGAAAGAATGGCTGTTCCTGGGCGAAGCCTTAGGAGCAACAGCTACACCGCTGTCATTCGCTGAGGTCTATATGGCCCTCAAAACAGGCACCATCGACGCGCAAGACAACCCCTTACCCACCGTGCGAGCAGCACGCTTTCACGAAGTGAGTCAGCAAGTGGTGTTGACCGGTCATTTGGTCGATGCCTTGTTCATCGCGATCAGCCAAAAGACCTGGGATGCTCTGAGCCCCACACAGCGTCAAAAAGTGCAACAAGCTGCACAAGCGGCTGCGCTCTACAACAACGAACAACGCCTGGCTGAAGAAAAAAATATCCTGGTCTACATGAAACAACAAGGTCTTCGCATCACCACTCCTGATCTTGCTGCGTTCAAACAACAAGTCACACAGCGCTACAAAGCCTCCGAATTAGCCGCCACTTGGCCACCGGGTTTGCTGGCTCGCATTGAAGCGGTTCACTGAGGCATGGCACATTTCAAGCGTTGGCTAGAGCATGTGGGTGGTCTGCTATTTTTGGCTTTGTTTGTGGTTTTTATTTTGCAAATCGGTGCCCGGTTTTTTTGGAACCAACCCCTGCCATGGACCGATGAGTTGGCGGTGGTGCTCTACTTATGGGTGATTTTTTGGGCGTGCGCGTTCATGGTGCCTGCATCAAGTCATGTGTCTGTAGATATCTTGATCCAGTCATTGCCTGCTTCTTTGCGCGCATGGTTTCAGACCGCAGGTCAACTGATGCTGGGTGGTTTGTCACTATCGGCAATACCAGCCAGTTGGGACTATTTATGGTTCATGCGGCGTGAGGCCACCGCGGTCATGGGCTTGCCAATGTTCTGGGTATTTTTGCCATTGCTGGTGAGCTTATTGATGATCGTGATCAAGGCGTTGCACAGCGTTTGGCAGTTGATCCTTTTCCTGAGGAAGACCGCATGACTGTGGCGCTGTTGACCATGCTGGCGGTGATCGTCATGAGCCTGATACTGGGCGCGCCAATCGGTTTGGCCATGTGGATGTCAGGCGCTGCATATTTGGCTGTCAAAGGACAAGATATGGCTTTGGTGATCGAGCAAGTCGGACAAGGTCTGATGAACAGTTATGTGTTGCTGGCGGTGCCCTTGTTTGTGTTTGCAGCCAATCTGATGAACGCCGGCACAGTGAGCGAGCGAATTTTTGATTTTTGTCGACTGCTGGTCGGCCGCATGCGGGGTGGCTTGGCACAGGTGGATATTTTGGTGAGCGTGGTGTTTTCGGGCATGAGCGGCAGTGCTTTAGCGGATGCTGCCGGTCCCGGTTTGGTGACCATTCGGCAAATGCTTAAAAAGCCCGAATACTCACCAGGCTTTGCCGGTGCTGTCGTGGTGGCCAGTGCCACTTTGGGGCCGATGATTCCGCCTTCTATTCCCATGGTCATTTATGCCTTGGTCTCGGGTGCTTCAGTGGGCGCACTTTTTTTGGGAGGCGTGGTTCCCGGCGTGTTGATGACCGTGTTGATGATGCTCACCGTTCACAACATGGCCACACGTCGCGGCATGCCCCGCGATGAACCAGTACCGCACGGTGAAAGGTGGGCCACCCTTTGGCGAGGCGTCGCACCGTTGTCATTGCCAGTGGTGCTTTTGGGCGGTATTTATTCGGGCGTATTTACCCCCACAGAAGCTGCTGCAGTAGCAGCCTTGCATGCCTTGGTGTTATCGGCTTGGGTGTTCAAAGCACTGAGCTTGAAAGCGTTTTGGGAGGTTGTTATCGAGTCTGCCAAATCCAGCGCTGTGATCACAATCATCTTGGCGGGTTCTTTCGTGCTGCAATACGCCTTCACTGCTGAAGGCGTACCTCAGGCACTGGCACTTTGGGTCGAGCAACAACACCTACAGCCTGTGGCGTTTTTGTTCATGGTCAACGCCATGTTTTTGGTGTTGGGGTGTTTTCTAGATGTATCTGTCTTGTTGTTGGTGTTTGTGCCCATGCTGCTGCCAGCGGTTGGCATACTGGGTATCGACAAAGTTCACTTCGGAGTTTTGGTGGTACTCAATATGATGATCGGACTCATACACCCTCCGTTCGGCATGTTGCTGTTTGTCACCAAAGCACTCACAGGCATTCCCATCATGGCGATGGTGCGTGAAGGCTGGTTGTTTCTGGTGATGTTGTTGCTGTTGTTGGTTTGCATGACTTTGTTTCCACAGATTGTGCTGTGGTTACCCATGCAAATGGGTTATGTGCTAAGTTGAACAAGTCAAAGCGCATTTAAAGGAATTTTTGCGTAAGCAATACCATTCTCTTCTTTGGGTGGCAACTCACCTGCTCGGATGTTGATTTGCACCGCTGGCAATATCAAGACCGGCATTTCCAGT